>NZ_JBMPPH010000062.1:0-16417 GCF_049340285.1 Undibacterium sp. SXout20W
TTACACAACAGGAGATTGATCACGCCATGAATAGACTGAATAATCGACCAAGAAAAAGGTTAGGATACCTTACACCCAATCAGGTATTCTTCAAAAATACGCTTGCACTTCAAAATTGAACTCGCGAAATAAATAAGCGGCATGGTTAGCCGCTTATTTTTTCTGACAAAAGCTGACGCAAGAAAGATCAGGCAGGTCTTTCAAGATCCAATAAGTTGCGATCAGATTGTGGAATTTTTTTGGCGGTATTCGCTGGATCTTGATAGAGCCAATGCAAAACAAATTTCGTCATTTCAGAAGCGGCATGAACTGGTGCTTCGGCCTGATGCGCGACCGCACTGCAGAGTGCTTCGATCAGGCATAAAGCCGCGCCTTCCGAGTTTGGTGAAAAATGACGTCGGGTTTGTGCATATAAGGTGACATTTGCTAAGGCGGCAAGGGGTGAACTCGGTGCATCTGTTAACGCCAGGATCGGCACCTGCTTTTCTTTGATCTGGCGCATGATGGTGACGACGTCTTCTGCATATCGTGGAAAGGATATGCCAATGACCAGATCGCGCGGTGTGAATTTGAATAACTGACGCGCTACTGTTGAAGGCCCGCCGGAGCCGATCGTTGACTGCACAGTGCTGCAAAACGGATCCAGATTATGCGCCATTAAACCGGCTAAAAACGCACTGGCACCATAACCAACAATGTAAATGCGTTCTGCATTTAAAATCATTTTCACTGCCTGATTGCAGGAATCTGCATCGAGTCCACGACGCGTAGCTTCGAGATTTGCTAAATCTTCATTGAGAGAGCCGGCAACAATTTCTGTGCTGGTGGCGGGACGGTTGACTTCGCTACGTAAGTTATCGATTGGTGCCAGCATGGCTTCAAAACCAGTCACTAACTCCGCTCTGAATTGTGGGTAACCTTCAAATCCTAATGCGCGGGCAAAGCGGTTTGCCGTGGCCACGGATATACCGACAGCATTGGCGAGTTCATCAATAGACATCGTCGCCGATCTGAACACATTTGATAAAACATAATCGGCAGCTTTTTTGTGCGCTTTAGACAAGTTCATATAAACCTTGCCTATACGTACATTGACTGTTCCACCGAGGGTTTGTGTATCAGGGCGATTCATAATTAGCGCGCGTTTTCAGAAAAGTAGGAAATGTAAATATAGTTTCATCAATTATTCTTGTAAAGCAATGAAACGTATCAAACTCAGGGAATGAGTTTTTTGTCGTTTAAATGATATTCGCACTAGCTTGGGCGAATATTCATCCGATTATTCGAATTTAGATAAATTATATTTTTAGTTGTCTTCACGCAATGATTTTGATGGCGTATTTTTCTTTCAACGAACGATAGTACATTCGATTGACGAAATAAGACGTAAATTTGTGTAAAGATAAACTAAATTTTGGGGGCAGTTCCCTATTTGATTCCGGTAAGCAAGCAGATTTGATGCAGTCGATGATCGCGAAATAAGCGATAAAGCTTTGGTAACGTCGGACTTTCCGAACCGTGTTATTGCACGATGGCACTTTCGTTTAGCATTGTAACGCCGGGTAAATCGCATGAAAGTACAGCGTCGCGTATGGCTTCAATTGCCGCCTGACGTGTAAAGCTTTTACGCCATGCAATAACGACGCGCCGGTCAGGAACAGGTTTTGCAAACCGCACATAACGCAACATACCATCGGTACTGGTCATATCCGGTACGGAGGCTATTGGCAATACGGTTAAGCCTATCCCTGAGGCAACCATGTGTCGTATAGTTTCTAAGGACGAACCTTCAAACGTTCGGGCAATGCCATCCCCAGTGGTAGAGAAGCGCGCCATTTCTGGACATACTTCGAGCACTTGATCACGGAAACAATGCCCGTTCCCTAGCAGTAGCATGGTCTCAGACTTCAATTCAGCTGATGAAACCTCATCACGACCCACCCATGCATGATCTTTTGGCATCGCTACGACAAATGGTTCATCGTATAAGGCTTGTACCATCATGCCCTGTTCAGGGAGAGGTAAGGCCATGATGGCAGCATCCAGCTCGCCTTGCCGCAAGAGCTCTATCAGTTTGACGGTAAAGTTTTCTTGCAAGACCAACGGCATCTGAGGCACCCGCTGTATCATGGTTTTGACCAATGTCGGTAGCAAATAAGGCCCGATCGTGTAGATCACACCGAGCCGGAAAGATCCAGCTAACGGGTCTTTGTTTTGTTTGGCGATTTCTTTGATGGCGGCTGTTTGCTCAAGAACACGTTCCGCTTGTGCCACGATTTGTGCGCCCAGCGGCGTGGTGGACACTTCGGTGCCGCCACGTTCAAAAATAGTGACACCCAATTCATCTTCAAGTTTTTTGATCGCAACCGACAACGTCGGTTGTGCAACAAAGCAAGCTTCTGCTGCATGACCGAAATGCTTTTGCCGCGCAACGGCGACAATGTATTTTAATTCTGTGAGTGTCATGAGCTTAGTGTGGCACAGACTTTTGCTGGCGTCAGCAATCTGTTTTGTTAAAGATAAAAAATATACTGAAAATCAGGGGAGTATATATAAATATCTTTATGGATATTTGGCTTTGGGTTGAAATTTGATCATACACCCTGGGTGTATAAAATTCGCTCGCTTGTTAAAATATTAAGCGAGCGAAGTCATTTTGATAATAAATTACTTATGTTTTTTGCACGTTACTCATCGCTTTAGTGAGTTCCAGATGCCCTTGTGCAGCGCCGCTGTCCGGTACAGTTTCGCCATCACGCAGACGTACTTCAGCCAAACGCGCTGCAAGTTGTTCGGGCGCATCGCTACCACGCCCAACCCAAATTCCTTGCGTCAAGGTGATGTTCGCCGCTTCAAAGCTACCTGCACCAGCGCATAAAATGGCGCGGGTAGGCGCTTCTTCGGCCGCTAACACCAGCATTGCTGGAACTACATCGGCTGCTTTTAATGCCTGCAAAAATTCTGCGGGGAATAAACTTTCAGTCATGCGTGTGGCTGCGGTCGGTGCCAGGCTATTGACACGGATATCGTACTTTGCGCCTTCGATTGCCAAGGTTTGCATCAGACCGACCAGCGCTAATTTGGCTGCGCCGTAATTGGATTGACCAAAATTACCATAGAGCCCGGATGACGAAGTTGTCATCACAATTCGGCCATATTTTTGTTCCGTCATGTGCGGCCAGACGGCTTTACAGCAATGCACGGCGCCCATCAGATGGACATCCATAACTAGTTTGAAATCTTCGATCTCCATTTTGGCAAACGTTTTGTCGCGTAAAATGCCAGCGTTATTGATCAGAATATCGATCCGACCCCATTGCTCGATGGTTTCTGCCACCATTGCCTGGACGGCGGAAAAATCGGTGACGGAGGCACCATTGGCAATCGCTTCGCCACCAGCCGCACGGATTTCTTCCACTACGGCTTGTGCTGCCGTTAAAGAAGATCCTGAGCCATCGCGGGCTCCACCCAGATCATTGACTACCACCTTTGCACCCCGCGCAGCCAGCGCTAACGCGTGTTCACGCCCTAGACCACCACCAGCACCAGTGACGATGGCGACTCTGCCTTTGAAATCAACTGCCATTTGTCTTCCTTTATATGATGTTATTAAATCGACTGCGCTTCAATCAGCAATAAAAAACCACCTGCCATTGTAATAGTTGTTTTCACTACAGATCAGACATGTAATCACTATTTTTCAACCCAAAAAGATCGATCGATCAATGATCGCAACAATACACTTGAACTTGCATCAACTCAGATCAACCCAGATCAACTAAGAACCGCATCAACACTGAGCTGATGCAAATTTTTTTTGCATCATGATCGCGCCACCGATCGATGGGTCGAGCTCGTACGTCACAAAGCCTTGATCGAGATACAAAGTGCGTGCGGGTGTATTACCTTCAAGTACTTCGAGCGTCATTTTGCAATAAGCTTGTGCCTGTGCAAAGTTGCTAATGAAACCCATCAATTGCTTCGAGATTCCCAAGCCACGAAAGTCTGGATGCACAGCAAAATCATGGATGTTGAGTAAAGGCTTGCAGGCGAACGTTGAAAAACCCTCAATACAAATCGCAAAACCAGCAGGCTTTTCATTTTGATAGGCCAAAAAGCTATGCACGGTAGAACGCGCTTGCAAAGCGGCTATCAAATTCTGTTGCGTATAAGCTGATAAAGGCTCGCCGCCGCCCATAGGGTCACAGGCATAACTATTGAGTAAGAACAGCAGATCCCTGGCATGCTGCGGCTGATGCAAATCGACTTTGATAATCTTCAGCATAGTGACAAAAATAGTGAAAATACGATTGAAAAAAATGGATCTAAGTTGTTAAGTATAAGCGTATTAGGTCCCGCGTGCGTGGGTTCTAATCGTTGATATGCACTCAAATTCTTGAGTTTCAGATCGTCGAAAAACCAGCAAAGAAAAATGCCGCTTGGAAATATTTTGACATATTGACGATACACACTGATGCAGAATCATGCTAACAAATATATTGCTGCACGGATATGATGTCGCGCTCGATTACGTTGGAATTGGTGACTTTGAGTTGGAAATTGATCTCAGGTTTGAGATAAACAACTTTGTCAACCATCGATCAAATCCTTCGTTATTGGAAACGCAGCGTTAATGTTTTTGTTGATCATAATTGGTGCGCTTGAATGTGGATCATTGTCGTTGATCATGGTTCTTGATCACCTTTGTTGATCATTATTTTTGATCATTATTTTCATCGATTAACGCATGAACAACATGATACTTCTAAATTCGTTTAAAGGAATTGCAATGAACAAACTCGTAAAATGTCTGATCCCTTTGGCACTTGTTGCGGGGCTCTCTCCACTAGCGATGATGGCACAGGTATTGCCTGGTAAACATCCTGCTTATCTGCATGCATTGACTGATTTGCGAACCGCTCGTTGGTTTCTGTATCATCAGGCAGGTGATGCTAAAGTGTATGCAGGTGAAGATAAAGGCATCAATGAAATTGACGCTGCGATTAATGAAATAAAACGTGCTTCTATTGACGATGGTAAGAACCTAAATGACCATCCAAACGTTGACGTGAAAGAACATGGTAGCCGTTTGTTGAAAGCCATTGAAACACTGAAAAAAGCGCACACTGATATCAGTAAAGAAGAAGATAACCCTGATGCACGCGAATTGCGTCACCGTGCTTTGGAACATATTGACCGCGCCATCAAAGCTGCAGAATCAGCACACACTGAATGGCTGGCTGAAAAGAAGTAAGATCGTTGCAACATAAAAATCCCGTGCAATCAGCTACGGTCTAATTGCACGGGATTATATTTTCAGAAAAATTTAATGCGCTTCTTCCCAGTTCGCACCGACGCCCACTTCTGCTAACAACGGCACATTCAATTGAGCGACATTAGCCATCAGTTCCGGCAATTTTTTCTTCACTAATTCTAATTCTGATTCAGGTACTTCCAGCACCAGTTCATCATGCACTTGCATAATCATTTTGGATTGGAGGTGGTCGTTTTCTAGCCAGTTCTGAACGGCAATCATCGCGAGTTTAATGAGATCTGCCGCGGTTCCTTGCATCGGTGCATTAATCGCCGCACGTTCAGCCCCCTGACGGCGTGGACCATTTGGGCTGTTAATTTCTGCTAACCATAAACGCCGTCCAAATACTGTTTCAACATAGCCATGCGCTTTGGCTTTTGTGCGCGTGTCCGCCATATACTGCGCAACACTCGGATAACGTTGGAAGTATTTGTCGATATAGTTTTGCGCAGCACTCCGTTCGATGCCGAGGTTGCCCGCCAGACCAAATGCGCTCATGCCGTAGATCAGGCCAAAGTTGATCACTTTGGCGTAGCGGCGTTGCTCGCTGGTGACTTCAGGTAACGAGACGCCGAAAATTTCGGACGCCGTCGCTTTGTGTACGTCTTCACCATCGGCAAATGCCTTGAGTAAACTGGCATCACCAGAAATGTGGGCCATGATGCGCAATTCGATTTGCGAATAATCCGCAGAGATAATCACATTGCCAGGTGCCGCGATAAACGCTTCACGAATACGGCGACCTTCGGCAGTTCGCACCGGAATATTTTGTAGATTCGGATCATTCGACGCCAATCGACCTGTTACCGCGACCGCTTGCGCATAATTGGTATGAACACGTCCGGTGTCGTTATTGACCATCTTTGGCAACTTATCGGTATAGGTGGATTTGAGTTTAGCTAAACCACGGTATTCGAGCAGCACCTTAGGTAAAGGGTAGTCTTCTGCCAATTTCTGCAATACTTCCTCATCCGTTGACGGTGCACCGGATGGCGTTTTCTTCACGACTGGCAAACCAAGTTTGCCAAAGAAAATTTCACCTAATTGTTTTGGTGAATTCAGATTGAATGGTTGATCTGCCAGCTCATAGGCTTTTTGTTCCAGTTCCAGCAAACGCTTACCAATTTCATTGGATTGCGTCGCGAGCAAGTCTTTATTGATCAGTACGCCGTTACGTTCAATCTTTTGCAATACGATAGACGTTGGTAATTCAATGTCGTGATAAACGCGCTGCAAATTAACATCGGGTTCGATCTCTGGCCACATTGCCAGATGTAACTGTAGCGTGATGTCAGCATCTTCTGCCGCATACGCCGTGGCACGTTCGAGATCGACCTGGTCGAAGCAAATCTGCGCCGCGCCTTTTCCACATACTTCTTCAAAGCTAATCGTTTTTTTGCCGAGATGGCGCAAGGCCAGACTATCCATGTCGTGCGATTTATGTGATTCAAACACATAGGATTCAAGTAACGTATCATGTTTGATGCCGCGCAAATGCACACCTTGGTTCGCAAAAATATGCGTATCATATTTTAAGTTTTGTCCAACTTTTGCTTTGCTGTCGTCTTCCAACCATTGCTTGAGCTTGGTCAATACCAATTCGCGCGATAATTGGGCTGGACAGTCACCGTAATTATGCGCGACGGGGATGTAACAAGCGTGGCCGACTTCGCAGCACAATGAGATCCCAACCAGCTGCGCAGTCATTGGTTCAAGCGATGTCGTTTCTGTATCCACGGCGGTTAAACTGGCGGCATTGATGCGATGAATCCATTCATCTAATGCTGCTTCAGTTAACACCGTTTCATAATTTTTGATGACCACTTGTGGAACACCGTTGTCTGCATTTGCTTCCTCATTAAACAAGCCTGCCTGCGTTGGTGTATTGCCTGACGATGCTGAAGCTGATCCGCTTTTGAGCGGCGTTGCGCCCGCTGTCGCGTCACCGGACAATTCTCGTAACCATGTTTTGAAACCATAGCGCGTAAAAAACGCCAGCATGGCTTCTTTGCTTTCGACTTGCGAAACTAAGCTAGTCTGAATTGATTGATAATGGGCAGTAAGGTCACAATCTGTTTTAACCGTGATCAATTCACGACCACGCGGTAACCACTCAAGTGCTGCGCGCAGGTTGTCGCCTACGACGCCTTTGATTTTATCGGCGTTGGCGACGACGCCATCTAAGCTATCGAATTCTGTCAGCCATTTGACGGCTGTTTTGGGACCGCATTTAGTAACGCCTGGAACATTGTCGACCGTATCACCGATCAGTGTTAAATAATCGATAATGCGGTTGGGTGGTACGCCAAATTTTGCCAGGACACCAGGTTCGTCCATTTTTTCGTTGGTCATGGTGTTGATTAGCATGACTTGGGGATTGACCAGTTGTGCCAGATCCTTGTCGCCAGTCGAGACCACGGTATTCATGCCTAATTTGCTAGCTTCAACGGCTAACGTACCAATGACGTCATCGGCTTCGACTCCTTCGACCATCAGAATTGGCCAGCCCATAGCTTTAACGACTTCGTGGATAGGTTCTATTTGTAATCGTAAATCATCAGGCATAGGCGCTCGTTGCGCTTTGTATTCAGGATAAAGATCATCCCGGAAAGTTTTGCCTTTTGCATCAAAGACGCACGCCATGTATGCTGCCGGATAATCGCTACGCAGGCGGCGCAGCATATTGATCATGCCGTAAATGGCGCCGGTGGGCTCCCCTTGCGGGTTGCGCAGATCAGGCATAGCATGAAAAGCACGGTACAAATAGCTGGAACCATCGACTAACAACAGGGTATTTTGCATATGAACGAGAACAGAAAAAATGTAACTAGGTTGCGCCAGATGATGGACAAAGATAAGGCAACTGCCTTAAAAGCGCGCGAATCATGGCATATGTTCACAATTATGGCAGAGTTTATCGACTCTACGGAGCGACTTTCAAATATTGGTCCGGCAGTAACAATTTTTGGTTCAGCAAGAACTAAGCAAGATGATCCGTATTACCAAAGTTGCGTTGATTTGGCTCGGCGTCTGTCAGATGAAGGCTTTGCCGTGGTTTCTGGCGGCGGGCCTGGCATTATGGAAGCCGCCAATAAAGGCGCCTATGAAGGTAAATCACCTTCTGTTGGTTTAAATATCGAATTGCCACATGAGCAAAAAAGCAATCCCTGGCAAAATATCAGTCTGACTTTTCGCCACTTTTTCGCCCGCAAAGTAGCTTTCGTCAAATACGCTGACGCTTACGTGGTTTATCCCGGCGGATTCGGTACGATGGACGAGGTTAGTGAAGTATTAACCTTGATGCAAACCGGGAAAACCAGGCATATCCCGGTAATATTGGTCGGTACCAGCTTTTGGAGTGGTTTGTTGGAATGGATTAAGACGCAGATGGCAGGTAACGGCATGATTGCAGCGGAAGATTTAAATCTGGTGCAGTTAATCGATGAGCCTGCGAACATCGTCGATGCGATTTACGCGTTTTATGAAGAACGCAATATCGAGCCTTCGGAAGAAGAACAACATCGGATGCTCTATTTATAGATTTTCAATATAAGTTGTGGCAAAAAAAGGCTGCGATGACACTGCCTTTTTGTTTTGCATTGGATCAGATCAAATGTACCAACACCAGACCAAGCAATGCTGGAACACTTTGTATGAAGATAATTTTCCGGCTGGCAGTCAGCGCGCCATAAACGCCCGCAATGAAAACGCACGACAGGAAAAAGATTTTTATCTCGTACCCCGCAGCGCCAGATAACGCGCCCCAGAACAAGCCAGCAGCCAAAAAGCCGTTATACAAACCTTGATTTGCTGCTAGTACTTTGGTGGCTGCGGCTGATTCTTTGGTTTGCCGAAAAGCGCGCATGCCCGCTGGCTTATCCCATAAAAACATTTCAAGTACCAGAATATAAACATGTAAAACCGCGATCAATGCAACCACAATATTGGCGATAGTTTGCATATTTTTCTTTCTGAAAAAATGGGTTGCTCTCTTATCTGACTAAATAAATTAAGCCTGATCGATGTAATTAACACGAGAGAATTTCGCTTTGAAATCATCAGGCATTGCTACTACCTTACCTGCTTGGTAGTCAAAAAATACAAAACCGGATTTCGCCATGGCCACCATGGTCTGATTTGCCGGGCGCGAAATTCGGAAAATAATATCGCCACCATATTTATTGAAATCCATCACTCCCACTTCAAACAACAGTTGGTCGCGTGCATGCGCTTCGGCCTTATACGTGGTCGCCAGATCCGTCACGATAATGCCGACGCCTTCCTGGGCAGTCTCACGAATACCAAATTCATACAAGAACCTCGCTCTGGCTTCAGAGATCATCGACACCATCGAGTCATTGCCTAAATGGTTTGCACCGTTAATGTCAGTGACACGAACTGTCAACGGCGTTGAGTAGTAATACTGATCTTCGGGAAATTGTAATTGTAGGCGTGCCATAAAAAACGATAAAACTTCAAAAAATAGGGGGAAGTCATGATTGTAACTGCCTTTGCATAGTTATTTGAAACTAAAGTGCAGCGTCTATTTCGCTGATCATGGCAAAGATGTGTTTTTAAAGCTTGCTATATAAGCATCATAAAAAATTTAACAATTGTTAAAATGTTGCTCCTTGTAAATACGAAATAAACGCATAGGATGAAAAAGACGAAATGAGATAAATCATGAAAACCCACAAGGACACTCAAACAGATGTTGAAACGCTATCAACCCGTGATGCCGCGGATCGTCTTCAGGTGAGCATCCGAGCGGTACAAATGTGGGTTGCCCAGGGACGGCTCAACGCATGGAAGACGCCGGGTGGTCATGGACGTATTTTTAAAAGTTCTATTGATGCCATGTGCGCCGCAGGCTCAGGCAAACGTTCAGACATCAATAACGGACGGAAAATTGAGCCGATCAATCCACCTGACACATCTGACACAGCCGATCCCATTGATCGCCAGGAGATATTCGACATGCTGGTTGTTGGGGATGAGTCTCTGCATTTAGCTCTAAATGCTTTATATGCCAATTTCCCCGGTAGCAAAATCAAAGTACGCTTCATCCAAAATCCCTTGGAGAGTTTGATAAAAATCGGCGAAGCACCTCCTGACTTACTGGTTGCCGACGTTGTCACACCGCATGCCAATGGTTTTGAAATATTGAATGCGATTAATCGCCTGGCGTCTCGGGTAGCAATGAAGGTCATCGTTACTACCACAATGACGGAACAGCAAATCATCGAGTCCGGTGGGTTTGCGGGGCAGGTTGAATGTCACAAGAAGCCTATCGTTCCCGCGCAACTTTTGAAATCTATTAGCGCACATATCGACACTTGGAAACAGCGCAGGAGCAGGTCATGAATGCACAAATGAAAATTTTTTTTGATGCGCTGAGTGATGGCGTTGCGATTGCGGACAAAGAGGGCATAACACAATATGTCAATGAGCCGGGCGCGACGATTTTTTCAGCAAAAGTTGGGGTGGCATTTCCGGATCCCCGCGTCGTCAAAGGTGTTCGCGATCTGGCTGCCGGCTTTGGTAAGGCACCTTTGCTGGTGCCATTGCCAACTCAATTAGGCAGTCCGGCAGGTTGTATTGCCAAGATTATGCCGTTGCCGATTGCAGATCAATACGCCATCGTGACGCAAATTCAGACGGAAAAGCAGTTTTTTGAAATGACGCTGAAGAATTTTTATGAATTTATCCGTATTGATCTGGCCAAACCAATTTATCAGTTCGCTCAACAACTGGACTTTTTTTCAGAAGAGGATAGTTCGCCTGAAATGCAAGGCCTGGTAGAAAACGGCAAGGTGATTTCAGAACGCCTGCAAAGAATCGAAATGTTGGCTGAATTATTTGGAACCTCACCGTTAGTTGATCAGGAACGCCTACTGTTTGAAGCGATGATTACAACCGCTCTGAATGCCGAAAATAAACAGTTGGAATCGCGTGGTCTCGAAATTTATTTAGATGGCCTCGATGCAGAATTACCTCCTGTCTACGGCAGCAGTATATGGCTGACACGCGCTTTGCGCGAGTTGATCAACAACGCGGCTCGTCATGCTTTGCCAAAATCGCGTTTAGAAATCATTTTGCGTTGTACTGGCACACACGTCATCCTGAGCCTGCGTAACCATGGTCAATTTGCCAGCAAAGCGCTGATGCAGAAAAAATTATTTGTACCTTTTAATCAGGTTGAAGAATACGTTAAAGATAAAAAAGCCAGCGGTTCTAAACCAGCTGGTACGCCAGCAAAAGGACCGGGATTAGGGCTGCCGATTTGTCAGCAAATTCTACACTTGCATGGTGGTCGCATGACAGTGATTGAAGGTGATGGTGATGACATCATTGAATTTAATCTGGAGTTAGCCACTGGTGCGCCAGTCAATGATACCCAAGTACTTGACGCACAGCAGGCGCAGCGTTATGCCCACGACATGGTGGCGTTAATGCAGCGCATGCAGTCAGCTAAAGCGGCGCAAGCATCTGGAAAAAAATAATCGATTTATTGAATACAAATTTTTGCTGTATTTAAGTGATGTATTTAATTGGTGTATTTAATTGGCGTAGTTTATTGCAGTAGTTTAATGCTGTAGATCATCGCAGTAAGTCGTTGTGTAGCGGAGGAAAAAATGAAAACCAAACGTATACTGATCGTTGAAGATCAGGCAGACATCAGAAAGCTAATTCGTATGACGCTCGATTTTGGTGATTACGAATTGCACGAGGCCGATAACGGTGATAGTGGCTATAACCTGGCATTGACGGTTGCCCCACATATCATTTTGTTAGATGTCATGATGCCTGGGAGTATGGATGGTTTACAGGTCTGCGAAAGACTGAAAAAAAATCCAGACTATGTACATACTAAAATCATTATGCTGACTGCCAGAGGCCAGCAATCGGATATTGATACTGGTCTTAAAGTCGGTGCCAATTCTTACATGATCAAGCCATTTAGTCCGCTCGAATTGATGGATATCATAGACCGGTATTTCGCTGAAATTGAATCGAGTGGAGTACTGGCATGAAACCAACCATTCTAGTTGTTGACGATCAGTCAGATGCGCGGCAAATGGTGCGCATGGTGATGGAGATCGAACGCTATCCTGTGATCGAAGCGGGTAACGGCGAGAAAGCGCTGGCGCTGGCGCATCTGCACAAACCAGCATGTTTAATTATGGATCTGCGTATGCCGGGCATTGTTGATGGATTTGCTTTATGTCAGGCGATTAAAGGCGACCCTGATTTGTGTCGGATACCTATTATCATTTTGAGTGCTTTTTTTCAACAAGATGAAAAGGAGCAGGGGTTTCGATGCGGTGCAGCTGCATTTTTTGAAAAACCATTCAATTTTTATCAATTGATTGATGAAGTCGACCGCGTTATTTCTCGCGGCGAGTCCCCGTTCGTTGAAATGCATAAGTGTTGAACTATGTTTCAAGAATATTTTTGTTAATGCTCATTCCATGCGCGCTACATTTGATATGTAATTAGATGTGCCCACAATGGGTAGGAGAAAATCATGAACCAGCAACAATCACCAGCCGACGTCCGCCCGCTACGTCATCCTATTTCACGATTTTTCCGAAAAGAATGGTTAGGTTGTCTGATTTTGGTAGCGGGCTTAAGTATCTCTTACGCGGTCTGGAGTATTAGTATCCGCAACCACGAGGATATAGAAAAAGCGCGCTTTATTAGCACAGGTGAACTCATCAGCACGTCTTTAGCGCGACGCATGAATAGTAACGAACAAATCCTGCGTGGTGGCGCTGCCTTGTTCAATATGAATAACAATACCTCACGCGAACAATGGCGCACCTATGTTTCTAGCTTGCGGCTTGATGAAACTTCACCAGGCATTCAGGGGGTCGGTTTTATTTTACGTGTCGCTGACAAGGATAAGAATGAACATACGATAAAAATACGTGCTGAGGGATATCCTGAATATACGATACATCCTGCAACGCGCAGCGACGAATATCTGACTGTAGTTTATCTAGAACCCTTCTGGGGACGTAATCTACATGCATTTGGCTATGATTTAGCGTCAGAAAGTGTCAGGCGGACGGCGTTGGAGCAAGCGCGAGATAGTGGCGAACCTTCATTAACTGGACGGGTTAAATTGGTGCAGGAAGGCAAAGAAGGAAACCAGGCTGGATTTCTGATGTTTTTGCCAGTCTATAAACACGACTTACCAAGAGGGTCTGTTGAGGAGCGCCGCGAATCACTGCTCGGTTATGTTTATAGTCCTTTCCGTGTAGAAGACATGATGCGTAACGTCCTCGTCAATGTCGATGCTACCGTTGGTGTTGAAGTATTTGATGGCAAAGATTTGACCGGGAAAAACATGCTGTTCTCTAGCGCACCGGTGAACCAATTTGACAATGCACCGTACGTTAGTACACGTGAGATAGAGTTTGAAGGAAAAATCTGGACCTTGCGATTTGCCAGTTTACCTGCGTTTCAGGCTTTATCAAATAATATGATTAGCCACATGATCTTTGCTGCGGGTGTATTGGTAACTTTATTACTGACCTTTGTTGTGACCAATCTGGCGGCGACCCGCAATCGTGCGTTTGGCATGGCGAAGGCAATGACAACCCAATTAAGTCATAGCGAAAACGCCTTGAGAGCAGTGCTGGACTCTGCCGCAGATGGAATTTTGCGCGTTGATGGAAGCGGCCGGGTCAAATCAGTGAATCTCGCTGCTGAACATATATTTGGTTTGTCTGCAAATAAGCTTTCTGATTTTCCACTTCAGGAGATCATTGAAGGCATGAATCTCAATAAGCTTGAAGACGTTCTGAACAGCTATGGTAATGCTGGTAGTGCGATGCGCACCGCAAGGTTTGAATCATTTGGTATTCGGTCTTCCGGTGACCAATTTCCGTTAGCAGTGTCCTTGAGTCAATTTAATCAAAATGATGAGATTAATTATTCTTTGATGGTCAGGGATATTAGCGACGATAAAATGGCGGAAGCAATTTTGCAATTGCGTTTAAAAGCCATCGAAGCTGCAAATAACGGTATTGCAATTGCCGATATGACGATGGCTAGTCAGCCTATTATTTATACCAATCCTGCGTTTGAAAGAATTACCGGCTATAGCGCCAGTGAAATGTTGGGTATGAACTGTAGCTTGCTGCAGGCAGACGATCGTTTTCAACTGGAAATTGCGGAGCTCTCTCAAGCGATCAAGGAAGGTCGTGAATGCAAAGTGCTATTGCGTAATTACCGTAAAGACGGCACTTTGTTCTGGAATGATTTATCGGTGGCACCCGTGATAGACCATGATGGCAAGGTTACCCATTATGTAAGTAGCCAAAGCGATGTTACCGACCGTGTCCTTGCGGAAGAAAATTTACGTATCCGGTCAATGCGCCTTGATGCAATCTGCACCTTGAGTCCTGACGGTGTGGTGGCCTTTGATGCGAATGGCAAGCTAACGAATGTGAATCCTGCATTTTTGGAAATGACCGGCTTTACTCATACTAAATTGCAGAATTTGAGCATGGCCGAATTTGATTATCTGATGCAGGATCTGGCTGATCCTGCGTACATCTACGTTTCTGCACAAGATGAAAACATCATTAATCTGGTGCTTGATTCAGATGACGATATGGTTCAGGCGCGGCAGCAAATGGTACATCTTTCTACACCACAGACTCGTATATTAATCCGCTCAATCAGGATGGTCGCGGCGGGGTCTTTAGAACAAGTAATTTACTTCCGCGATGTGACGCGAGAAACTGAAATCGATCGTATTAAAAGTGAGTTCCTCTCCACAGCGGCACATGAACTACGTACGCCAATGGCGAGTATTTTCGGCTTTTCAGAATTACTATTGCGTCGCAAATATGATGAAGTTACCCAAAAAGACTTGTTGGGAACAATCAATCGTCAAGCAGGCGTTATGATTAATCTCATCAATGAATTGCTTGATCTGGCACGCATAGAGGCGCGCGCCGGTAAGGACTTTAAATTTACAGTCCAAGCCATTGCACCGATTGTGGAAAATGCCGTGGCGGCATTGCTGGTGAATAATGACCCGCGGCGTGTCAATGTCAGCATCAGCGAGAACCTGCCCGATGTCAAAGTCGACGCAGAAAAAATCGGGCAATCCTTGATGAATGTCCTGAGTAATGCGTATAAATATTCACCTCAAGGCGGGAATATTGACCTCCATGTCATGTGTGAGGAACACGACGGTGAAACCGAAATTGGCTTGCGTGTCACCGATCAAGGAATCGGCTTAACACCAGCACAAATGTCACGTTTGTTTGAACGATTTTTCCGCGCTGATCCATCTGGAAATATTCCGGGCACCGGCTTAGGCATGTGTATCGTGAAAGAAATTATCGAATTGCACGGCGGCAGGGTCGAGGTTCAGAGTGAAAAAGACGTAGGAACCACGGTTACTTTATGGTTGCCAACATTAAGAGAACAAGAATTGCTTGAGGCATAAGCGCGAACGGCAGGGAATAATTCCTGCCGTTTTTTAGATTTTGATCGCCATTCCAACTGAACGTGGCGCAGTGTGCTTAAAACCAAACTGCGCATACAAATCCTGTGCTTTTCCATCGGCGATCAGACTGACATACGCGCTGGAGGGAACTTCATTGTCAATAAATCGCATGATTTCTTGCATGATAATTTTCCCCAGACCTTTGCCCTGATGCTCAGGTAATACCGCAATATCGACCACCTGATAAAAACATCCCCCATCCCCAATGATGCGTCCCATGCCGATCGTAGTGTGCTGATGGATGATTTGCACTGCAAATAAACTATTGAGCAAGCCACGACTCGCCGCTTCGATAGTTTTTGCACTCAAGCCACTACCGCTGCGCAAGCGACAGTAATCTTCGACGGTGGGAGTGGATAAGCAGATGCTGTAACCGTCAAGTAGGGTGATGTCCATGCGCCACTCGGCATCCAAAAGTAAAACTTAATGTTACCTTATTTTTAAGTAGGCGGATTCAATTTCGAAGTGCAACCACATGTTGATGCGATTGTAACTGCTTCATAAATACTTGGTGCGGCGTTTTGAAGCCGAGACATTTTCTGGGACGATGATTTAAGCTGTTCATCGCCCAT
>NZ_JBMPPH010000063.1:0-16112 GCF_049340285.1 Undibacterium sp. SXout20W
TGGGTGAGATGTGTGTAGTTCATTATGCAATTTCGACTGGCCGGTCAAAAAGGCACAAATGCTATCGCATCTTGCCCTCATTAACCGGTACCGTTCATAAATTGCACTTCATCCTAGAATTCGCCGAATATTGCTATTTTGTGCAGCTTATATTTATTATTGATTTGTGAAAAAATAAAAATTAAGTTGCTTTAATCTGAGATCTTTTGGTTAGTATTGAAATCTGAAATTGAAAAATTATTGCTTTTCGTAACGAATTAATAGATCGAGATGCTTTTAATGGAACCATAACGACGTCTTATGCTTAAATGACTATTGGCCTTTTTGGGGGGCTCAACCGTCGAGGGCACGGACGCCACGTCGCCGTTGAATCCGGCGGAGGTCGTGTTTTAGTATCAACTTGCTGAACGAAGCAAAGCAGGCCCATTTATTGGGGTAAAAATCGTTGGGAAGGAAGTTTTTCAACGTTTGCTCAATGGAATGAAATAGCGAGCAAGGTCTGCACATTGTTATTATTGGTTGCGTTAGGCACGTTAGCGAGCTAAATATGGCAGGCAGGTTTGCGCACGCAAGCTGTTGCAAAAGGGATTCATGAAAATACGATTTTTGCTGTGGCCGAGACTGAGTTCAACGAGTTCCAAATGCACTAAAACCAATAACAAAATCAACCAAAGGAAGCGCGAATGAATCTATCGATCAATGAAGAGCAACAACAGGAGATGTGTCATGCCTATTATGACGGTGCGCCCGGAGTGCTGGTATCGGGGCTGGTTTGGCTTTTCTCGACGATTGTATGCTATCTGATTGGGATAAACCAAGCAGTATGGACGCTACTCATAGGTGGTTCGCTTATTTATCCCATTAGCGCTATTGTTACAAAGGCGATAGGGCGACCAGCAAAGACAAGCAAGGCAAATGCATTAAACCAGCTTGCAGCAGCCTCTACAATATGGCTCATTCTAAGTTGTGGCATGTCCTATGGACTTTTCCTTTTTATGCCAGTGTTATTTTTTCCAGCAATGATGGTGACGATTGGAAGCCGTTACTTGGTGTTTGCAAGTATTTATGGCAAATCAATTTTCTGGGTGATGGGAGGTAGTCTCATTATCGGCGGAATGGCCGCTTTGTCCTTCGCGATATTGCCGGTCTTTGCTGCTGGCATCGGCGCAATGATCGAGGTTCTATTTGCATTTGTTATGTTTTTGAAAGTTGCTAAATCGACGATTTAACATGATGCGTAAGTATGAATTGGCGTTTTTGCACTAATAAGTGAGTATAAAGTGGGTTTGCTGACTGTTTTTTCTGCATTGGCCGTTTCTTGTCTTTAACCCTTGTCTTTAACCCTTGTCTTTAACCTTTTTCTCTAACGCTAACTTCGATGTGGAATTGATGTTCTCGAAAGCGCGTCACGCAGTTATCCTTTGCCAACGTTAGAGTGACGACCGCGTTATGTTGCGAGTTATTTGTCTATTGGAATCTTCTACTCAGGAGAAAAAGTCATGAAAAATGCAATGTTGTTCTTGCTGGCCTGTGTTTCGTCTCTAACCTATGCGCAAACCACGACCCAAGAGACCATGAATGCGCCGTCAGGGTATAACGAAGAGCTGGCACATGCATTGGGTGCGGACGAACATGGTATGAAAAAATACGTGCTGGTCGTTTTGAAAACTGGCCCAAATACAATGCTGAAAGGTCCGGAACGAGACGCCATGTTTAAAGGCCATTTCGCGAATATCCAGCGATTAGCGGATGAAGGTAAGATAGCACTTGCAGGCCCATTCGATGGCTCTGAAGGGTGGCGCGGTTTGTTTGTTTTCGCCACGGGAGATATTGAGCTGGCTAAATCTTGGGTAGCAACTGATCCCGTCATTGTTAACGGAGAAATGGTCGCCGAATACCATAAATACTACGGGTCTGCGGCATTGATGATGGTGACCAGATTGCATAAAACAATCGCGCTGAAGGATTTTTGATATCGACGAAAACGTAATTTGCTGAATTTTGAGTAAAGCAATTTGTCGGAGGATATATTGAGATCAACTCTACTGAACTTGCCGTCATAATCAGGCCTTGTGCAAATAATGAGCGTGATAAATGCCGCCGGCATACACTGTTTTCGCAAAATTGATACAGTCTATGTAATTTCTTGTTTGAGCTTGTGTAGAGACATCCTGCATAATTGAAGGATGCAAAATATCAAACTACATCAGAGTCAGTGGAATGGCATGTCGGTGCAACAATGTGGATAGATACGCATTGTCATTTGGATGCGTCTGAATTTAACGGCGAGTCACTTACTATCGCACATGCGGCTTTGCAAGCCGGCGTTGAAGGCATTGTGATCCCGGCTGTACACAAAAATAATTTTGATCAAGTTGCGCGGTTGGCCGGGCAAGCGGGAAATTGCTTTTACGCTTTGGGCATACATCCCATGTATGTTCCTACATCGGATGAAAAAGATTTGAACTTGCTGCGAGAGCGAGTAGCGACCTTGATGGCGATCAGTCATCAACGCCGTGGCTTTGTGGCTATCGGTGAAATCGGTCTGGACTTTTTTGTACCTGCGCTAACGCAGAGCCCATTGCGCGAAAAGCAAGAATATTTTTATGTTGAGCAATTAAAAATCGCGCGTGATTTTGGTTTGCCGGTCTTGCTTCATGTACGTCGTTCGCAAGATATTATCTTAAAGTATTTGCGTCGCATTAAGGTGATTGGTGGTATTGCCCACGCTTTCAATGGTAGTGCCCAGCAAGCGCATCATTTTATTGAGCTTGGTTTTAAACTGGGTTTTGGTGGCGCGATGACCTATACACGTGCTCTGCAAATTCGACGCCTTGCCAGCGAATTGCCGCTAGAATCAATCGTGCTCGAAACGGATGCGCCGGATATTCCTCCAAGCTGGAATGCGCGTGGTATCAATAGCCCGGTTGAATTGCCTCGCATCGCCAGTGTCTTGGCAGACTTGCGAGGAGTCGAGATTTCACAAATTTCCGCTGTCACCAATGAGAATGCAAGGACTGTGTTACCAAGAATGCGCGGTTAATGCCAGATGCGGGTTGCTTGTGTGTCTTTTGTGCTGGGAATTGCCTGGTTGCAGCAACAGGCGAGCCTTTATGCTTTGCCGCAGCTCGCTTATTTGGTCGCCATTTCTCTGGTTATTTACGCGTTGCTTCGCCACGTTTTTTTATACTGCAAGATTCCCAAATTTTGCCTGAATCTTCATCGTGGCACGCTCACTTTCATTGTTGGGTTCGTTTGGGCGAGTTTTATTGCTCATCAATATTTAGGCACGTCTTTGCCATCAAGTTTGGAGAATCAGGATATCACGGTGGTCGGGACTGTAGATAGTCTGCCATTACAAATGCTGGAAGGACAGCGTTTCTTTTTCGCAGTTGAACGCGTATTAGATGAAAGACTTAGTCCGGCAGTACGTGCGCATTTTCCGGGAAAAATTTCATTGTCTTGGTATTTCAATGGCGTCGTGTCCCATGGCGATGCCCCGCCTACGGTACAACCTGGTGAACGTTGGCAACTCAAAGTGCGATTGAAGCGCCCTCATGGAACAGTGAACCCTGATGGTTTTGATTATGAGGTGTGGCTGTTAGAACAGGGAATACGAGCTACTGGTTCTGTTCGCAACGATAAGGACGTTAGCAACTCTGCGGCGATCAGCAATCAGCGTCTTGACGCATTTGTGTGGAGCCTTGGTAACGTCATTGAGCTTGGACGCGCTAAATTACGTGAACGTATTCATGCGGCATTACCTGAGGATCAGTATGTTGGTGTGATTATTGCGTTGGTTCTGGGTGATCAGCGTGAAATTCCGCAATCAGACTGGACGGTGTTTAATCGGGTTGGCATCGGACATTTAATTAGTATTTCGGGGCTGCATATTACGATGGTGGCGGGCTTGTGTGCTGGATTGCTGGCATTCTTGTGGCGGCGCTCATTTTTTACCAGTTTATCGTTACCGTTGTACGTGCCCGTGCAAAAAGTCGCTGCTTTGGCGGCCGCTTTGATGGCGATAGTCTATGTTGCTTTAGCTGGGTTAGGTCTACCTGCGCAACGCACAATGTATATGTTGTTGGTAGTGGCGGTCGCACTTTGGACTGGGCGCATCAGTAGTTTTTCGTCGGTATTGTGTTTGGCACTTGCTTTGGTCGCAGCACTTGATCCGTGGTCAGTGTTATCACCTGGATTTTGGTTGTCGTTTGGTGCTGTTGCCGTAATTGTATTTGCTGCTGGTGGGCAGTTGCGGCCAAATGCGGCGGGGCGATGGCAAAAAGCTGGACGAGAGTTGCGCGCAGCCGGTCGCACACAATACGCAGTGACAGTTGGGTTGGTGCCCCTGACGATGTTGTTATTCGGTCAGATATCATTGGTAGGACCGTTGGCAAACGCGATTGCCATCCCGCTAGTGAGTTTTTTTGTGACACCTTTCGCTTTGCTTGGGAGTATCCTGCCTTCGCCATTTTCTGTTATTTTTTTGAAAGCGGCGCATTTTTTGATTCAAGTACTCGCGATTTTCTTGCAGTATTTAAGTGCTTCTTCTGTTGCTGTCTGGACTGCAGCGTTACCGTCCTTTCCAGTATTCATTTTGGCGTCGGTTGGCATGTTATGGATGTTAATGCCGAAGGGCTGGCCAATGCGTTGGCTCGGTGGTTTGTGTTGCTTGCCGTTGATTTTTCAAATGCCTCAAAAGGTCGCCAATAATGAATTGCACGTCATTGCTTTAGATGTTGGACAGGGAATGTCCTTGTTATTGGAGACTAGTCATCATCGTCTGTTGTATGACACTGGACCCAACTATTCTCTAGAATCAGACGCGGGAAGCAGGGTTATCTTGCCCTATTTGAAGGGCCGCGGCATCAATGCACTTGATATGTTAATGATCTCGCATAACGATAGCGATCACTCGGGTGGTGCGCTGAGTCTACTGAAGCAAATTCCTGTTGATTTGGTAAGTAGTTCTCTGATGTTGGATAGTCCGATTGTTGTTCAAAGTCCACGGCATCAGCGATGTCAATCCGGGCAGGGATGGGAATGGGATGGTGTACGCTTTGAGGTGTTGCAGCCGGCGCCAGTGAGTTACGACAGTAATAAATGGCGACCGAATGCTCGGAGTTGTACCCTAAAAGTAACAACGCAATATTATTCAATGTTGCTTCCGGGTGACATAGAGGCAATCCAGGAGGATGAACTGGTTAACAGTATTCCGGATAAATTGAAAGCCGACGTACTGCTTGCGCCACATCATGGCAGTGGCACGTCTTCTACCGCCGCGTTTTTGAAGGCGGTGGCACCTTCATTGGCAATTTTTCAGGTTGGCTATCTGAATCGGTACCATCATCCTAAGTCGGAAGTCTTCTCTCGGTATGAAGAATTTGGAATAAATCGTCTAAGAACAGATGAATCTGGTGCAATCACATTACAATTTGGCGCATTATTGCAGTTTTCTCAATTCAGAAAGGAACATGCGCGCTATTGGTATGATCAATAGTCCGACTACTCATCATGGCCGAGCAACCCCATAAATCCATCGTTCACTTCGTGCATGGAAATAGTTTTCCCGCCGGAACCTACAATGCATTCCTGAATCAATTGCGCCCTCAGTACGATGTTCAGGTTACTGAAATGCTGGGCCATAATCCTGCTTATCCGGTGGCAGATGGCTGGCGCAATTTGGCGCAGGAATTAATTGATACGCTAATCGAACGCTACCAAGCACCCGTTATTCTGGTTGGACATTCGTTGGGGGGGATTGTGTCATTGATGGTCGCACGGGCGAGGCCAGATTTGGTGCGTGGGGTCGTTGTGATTGATTCACCTATTGTGGCTGGTTGGCGTGCTTTTTTATTGCGTTTATCTAAATGGATAGGGATAGATAAAAAGTATGGTCCAGCGCGGTTTTCTGAAAAACGTAAGTATTTGTGGAAAGATAAACAAGCCGCTTTTCAGCATTTCGCCTCGAAAGAAATATTTGCGATCTGGCCGCCTGAGGTGCTTTGGGATTACATTAATGCCGGAACGGTAGACGTTCCAGACGGTGTTACCTTGCGTTTCACGCGTGAAGTTGAAACAGCGATCTACCTTAGTTTGCCACATGGTTTAGGGCGCTTGGTGCGTCGTCCGCCAGCAGTGCCGATCGGATTTGTTGGTGGGTCTGAATCGATAGAATGTGCTCAGGCCGGTGATTTTTATACGAAGAAACTAATGGGACGGCATTATGTGTTGATCCCGGGTGGTCACTTAATACCGATGGAAGCGCCTTTGCAAACGGCAAAAGCAGTGCTGGCAATGCTTGCCACGTTAAAATTGAATTGAATTGAATTGAATTGAATTGAACTTGATTGAATTGAGTAATGATGACTTTAACTAAAAATTTTATTAAGCCCTTATTGATTTTAACTACCGTCGCGAGTTCAGGCTTAGCCAATGCTGATGAGGCTTTATCGGGTTCAGTGAGTGGCCCATCCTGGCAACAAGCACAGTCGGTCATGGAGCGGGGGCGAGCAATATGGATGATAGAGTTGGAAAACGATAGTTTTTTGCTCAATAAAGATGATAAGTTTTATACCGCCGGTGATCATTTGCAAAAAACGTATGTGTTGCAGACCGATTTGCATTCGGAGGAGTATGGCTGGCATATTGCGCAGGATCTCTACACGGCTTCAGACGTAAAATTGCTGCCCTCTCAACTGGCACCTAATGATCACCCTTATGCTGGCTGGTTGTATGGAGGTATTTTCAATAATAATGCGGACGTCACAGGCAAAAGTTGGCGTTGGGGCATCGATCTTGGTTGTTTTGGACAATGTGCTGGCGGCGCTCGTACCCAGGCGCAGTTGCACCGGCTTATCAATCAACCGTTACCACAGGGATGGAGTACCCAATATCATAACGAATTAGGATTGGTATTGTCTGGTGAAATGTCTCCTGGGCGATTGCTTCCATTTCCTGATGTTGATATCACACCTAAAGTGCATGCCAGATTCGGAAATATTTTTACTGATGCCGGTGCTGAGCTTGTGGTGCGATATGGAAATTTGAACAATTTGCCTTATCAACCAGCGAGTTATGGTTTTTTGCGAGGTGATGTCAAGCTGGTTGGTTACAATGCAACGATCGAAGGTGCTTATTTCAGTAATGATACTCATACGGTAACAGCGAAGCGAACCGGTGGAGAGGTTGAACTGGGTTATTTGTGGCAAGCGAATAAATTTGGTGCCAGCGCCTCAATTTTTAGACGCGCGAACGAAATAAAGCAGATGTCAAATGGGGTTGGTAATCAAAATATTGTTCGATTGCAATTTTTTTACGCTATGTAATGGCACATTCACGGTACATTCACGGTACATTCACGGCATATTTTTTGACTGACAAAAGCGGGAAAGCGTGAACTCTGCGCCAGAGTGATGTATAATTCGAATTTCCCGCTTGTGCCATCTGGCACCTTCTGCAATGACTAAGTTTGTATTCGTTACGGGGGGCGTAGTCTCCTCATTGGGCAAAGGCATCGCTGCCGCCTCCCTCGCCGCCATTTTAGAATCGCGCGGTCTCAAAGTTACTATGCTCAAACTGGATCCGTACATTAACGTTGATCCAGGTACTATGAGCCCTTTCCAGCATGGTGAAGTTTTTGTGACCGATGATGGCGCAGAAACCGATTTGGATCTGGGACATTATGAGCGCTTCATCACTGCCAGGATGAAGAAAGTGAATAACTTCACAACAGGTCAGATTTACGAATCCGTGATCCGCAAGGAACGACGCGGTGAATATCTGGGTAAAACTGTTCAGGTTATTCCGCATATTACCAACGAAATTCAAGAGTTCATCCATCGCGGTGCAGCCGGTGCTGATGTTGCGCTCGTAGAAATTGGTGGTACGGTTGGTGATATCGAATCTTTGCCTTTCTTGGAAGCGGCACGTCAATTAAGCCTGCGCGCTGGTCGCAATGCTGCTGCATTTATACACTTGACGTTGGTTCCTTATGTTGCGGCTGCTGGTGAACTGAAAACCAAGCCAACGCAGCATAGCGTTCAAAAATTGCGTGAAATCGGTATTTTTCCTGACGCGTTGTTGTGCCGCGCTGATCGTCCGATTCCAGATGATGAACGGGCGAAAATCTCCTTGTTTGCAAACGTTCCAGAGGAAGGTGTTATTTCCGTTTGGGATGCAGACACAATCTATAAGATTCCGCAAATGTTGCACGATCAAGGCTTGGATAAGATTGTTTGCGACAAATTGTTGCTGTCACCAAAACCAGCTGATCTGACGATGTGGGATAAGTTAATCTATGCCCTCGAAAATCCAAAAGAACAAGTCACCATCGGTATGGTTGGTAAGTATGTCGATTTAACTGAGTCATATAAGTCTCTGACCGAGGCCTTGCGTCACGCTGGTATTCACACAGAAAGCCGCGTCAATATTGAGTACGTAGACTCTGAAGAAATCGAAGCGAATGGTACAAAAGCTTTAGAGAAATACGATGCGATTCTGGTTCCGGGTGGATTCGGTAAGCGCGGCGTCGAAGGTAAAATTCTCGCTGCTCGTTATGCTCGTGAAAATAAAATTCCTTACCTCGGCATTTGTCTCGGTATGCAAGTTGCATTGATCGAATACGCCCGTCACATGGCTGGTCTGACCATGGCTAACTCAACTGAGTTTGATCCAGAAACAGAACAGCCAGTTGTTGCGTTGATCAATGAATGGAAAAATCAGGACGGAAAAGTCGAGCAGCGTGATGAAAATTCTGATCTCGGTGGCACCATGCGCCTTGGCGCACAAACATGCGCGATCAAACCAGGTACATTGGCGGCAGAAATTTATGGCAATGTTGTGACTGAACGCCATCGCCATCGCTATGAAGCTAACAACCATTACCTGACACGCGTTGAAGCAGCCGGGTTGGTTGTTTCTTCCCGTACTGCGACAGAAGATTTGTGCGAAATCATGGAATTGCCACGCGACGTTCATCCATTCTATATCGGTGTTCAATACCATCCTGAATTCAAGTCAACACCACGTGATGGTCACCCATTGTTCATCGCGTTTGCAAAAGCAGCACTTGCCCATAAAAAGGCACAAGGATAAAAACATGAAGTTATGTGGATATGATGTTGGTCTTGATCAGCCTTTCTTTTTAATTGCTGGTCCGTGCGTGATCGAGTCTCGTCAAATGGCGCTCGATACGGCAGGCTACCTGAAAGAGATCACTCTGGAACTCGGTATACCATTTATTTACAAATCTTCATTTGATAAAGCCAATCGTTCTTCTGGTAACTCTTTCCGTGGTTTAGGTATGGAAAAAGGTCTGGAAATTCTGGCTGATGTCAAAAAGCAGATTGGTGTTCCTGTGCTGACTGACATTCATTCCATTGAGGAAATCACGCCTGTGGCGGCGGTCGTTGACGTCTTGCAAACGCCAGCATTTTTATCGCGCCAGACAGATTTTATCGAGGCTTGCGGCCGTTCCGGGAAGCCAGTGAACATCAAGAAGGGCCAATTCCTTGCACCACATGACATGGTCAACGTCATCGCTAAAGCACGTGCTGCAGCCAAAGCTGCGGGTCTCAATGAAGATAATTTCATGGCTTGTGAGCGTGGCGTCTCCTTTGGTTACAACAATCTGGTGTCGGATATGCGCTCTTTGGCGATCATGCGTGAGACTAATTGCCCAGTCGTTTTCGATGCAACGCATTCTGTGCAATTGCCAGGCGGTCAGGGTACATCTTCTGGCGGCGAACGCCAGTTTGTCCCTGTTTTGGCGCGTGCTGCCGTCGCTGTTGGTGTGTCCGGTTTGTTTATGGAAACGCATCCGAACCCTGCAGAAGCGTTGTGTGATGGCCCTAACGCGGTGCCATTGAATCGCATGAAAGAATTGCTGTCTACCTTGGTTGATCTTGATCGCGTGGTAAAAAAGACCAGCTACCTCGAAACAAGTTTTTAATCACAATTTGCTAGAAATATAGCGATCGACGTTTGGTGTCGGCGCTAATAATATTAATCGTTGTTCTGTAGTAGATTGTTTTTGGGGTTGGTTTCTGGCTTTTAGACGCAGGAACTGAATATCCATTCTGTTGCATCATGTTTTTTACTTTGTTCGCTATATTGTTGATCGTTTAGGAGAATTGAATGAGTGCCATCGTTGATATTATCGGTCGTGAAATTATTGATTCACGCGGTAACCCAACAGTTGAATGTGATGTATTGCTGGAATCTGGCGTCATGGGACGCGCTGCCGTACCTTCTGGTGCTTCGACTGGCTCTCGCGAAGCGATCGAACTGCGTGACGGTGATAAGTCCCGTTACCTCGGTAAAGGTGTGTTGAAGGCCTGTGAAAATATCAATACTGAAATCGCTGAAGCGATTATGGGTCTGGATGCCAACGAACAAGCATTTTTGGATCGTACTCTGATCGACCTCGATGGTACTGAAAACAAAGGCCGTTTAGGTGCGAACGCCATGTTGGCGGTTTCTATGGCCGTTGCGAAAGCAGCCGCTGAAGAAGCCGGCTTGCCACTGTACCGTTATTTCGGTGGTTCTGGCGCGATGCAATTACCCGTGCCGATGATGAACGTTATCAATGGCGGTGCTCACGCTGACAATAATTTGGATATTCAAGAATTCATGATTATTCCAGTTGGCGCGCCAACATTCCGCGAAGCAATCCGCTACGGTGCAGAGGTTTTCCATGCATTGAAAAAAATCCTGCAAGAAAAAGGGTTGACGACAGCGGTAGGTGACGAAGGTGGTTTTGCTCCTTCCGTTGATAATCATGAATCAGCAATCAAAATGATTATTCAGGCGATTGAAGCGGCTGGCTATGAGCCAGGCACACAAATTGCGCTGGGCCTGGATTGCGCAGCAAGTGAATTCTATAAAGATGGTAAATACCACCTCGAAGGCGAAGGTCTGACCTTATCCGCGACTGATTTTACGAACTTATTGGCAACTTGGGTCGACAAATATCCAATTATCTCGATCGAAGATGCGATGGCAGAAGGCGATTGGGAAGGTTGGGCAATTCTGACTGAAAAACTGGGCAAAAAAGTACAGTTGGTCGGCGATGATTTGTTTGTAACCAACACTAAAATCCTGAAAGAGGGTATCCAGAAGGGTATCGCTAACTCGATTTTGATCAAAATTAACCAAATCGGTACGTTGACAGAAACTTTTGCTGCAATTGAAATGGCGAAACGTGCAGGTTACACTGCCGTTATCTCCCATCGTTCCGGTGAGACTGAAGACAGTACGATTGCTGATATCGCAGTGGGTATGAATGCATTGCAAATTAAAACAGGCTCTATGTCGCGTTCTGATCGTATGGCAAAATACAACCAATTGTTGCGTATTGAAGAAGATTTAGGTGAAATCGCTAGCTACCCAGGTCGCGATGCATTCTATAATCTGAAATAATTCTTCGTTTTCAGATGTAAAAGGGGAACATTGTTCCCCTTTTTATTGCCGTGTCCATAAAGCTATTTGCTATCGCCGTTTTTATTGCTTATTTTTGTGAGTTTTTGTGCGACTGATTGCTGTTTGTTTTCTTCTCTTGCTGGCGTTGATTCAATACCCGTTATGGCTGGGGAAGGGGGGCTGGCTGCGCGTTTGGGAATTTCAGCGGCAGGTTGCGCAGGCTCAGGCGAACAACAATAAGCTCAAAGAGCGCAATGCTAAGCTTGAATCCGAAGTCGCGGATTTGAAAACTGGGAGGGATTCGGTTGAGGAACGTGCCCGTTTTGAATTAGGGATGATCAAAAAGGGCGAAATTTTTGTCCAGATTCTTGATTCAAATGCGGTGATGCCTTCGGTTACATCTGCAGTTTCTTCGCCTGAGCAGTCACCCACAACGGTAAGACAAAAGTCTAGCCCGCATCATTAACGGAATTGCGTGATCTATGCAAAGTACGAGTTTTCATTAACGAACCTTGCATTGCCAGTTATCCGGTTATATATTCCCGTCGTTGCCATTTCACTGGTGACCAGTTTAGTTTTTCAGCATTTACTTCTGCTTTGTCAATTTAAGCGCACCCTAAGGCAATATAGATCGTTGAGCTTAATGTCAAAGTAATGAGTTGATGCCGACATGTACTGGCCAATTGTTGTTGGCTTGGTAATCAACTATAACAATATTGAATTGCGATTGCATTTGCATCTTTCCCTATGACACTATATTGAAATATGCAATTATTTTCCTTTTAAATCCAATTTTTTTATGTAGTTCATATCTTTTAACATATGCGTAAAGTGATCAATCGTCGTTGGTTGTCGGCTCTCTTTTGCTTTGTGGTCTTTGGTTTTTCTTGGGTGTGTCCGCCGATGGCTTTTGCTGAGGCATCTAAAGTGCTCGGCGAGATCATTCGCCTGCAGGATTTATCTGAAATACAACACGACCAAGCCATTAAGCAGTTGCAGGCACTTTTGCAAAGGATGCCTGACGATGCGACGCCTGCAGATAAGAGAGAGTTGTTGATTGCGTTGATTCCTCTCTATATTGAGGGCGGTGATGATCAGCAGGCAAAAATTCTCAACGCAAGCTTGATAGCTCATGGTCAGCAATTTAAGGATGGTGTTGCCAACGCGATGGGGTTAATCTATCAAGCTGCTCTGTATAAAGATCAGGGCATGCTTGTGGAAGCAATTGGTGTTATTGAACAAGCATTACAGATTGCCAAAAATATTCGGGAGGAAAGACTCAATAGTGAGGTCCATGCTATGGCCGGTGAGCTTTACGCCACTCTTGGTAATTTCAAAGTAGCCTTAGAGCATAACCTTGCGGCGATGCAAACTGTGGATGAAGGTACCCGGCAGGCTGATCTGCGCCGGGCAAAAAATCTCAATAATATCAGTCGTCTTTATCTTCGCTTAAAAGACCAAAAGATGGCATTTGAATATAATGCCAAAGCGACCGAATTAGCTAGAAAGATCAACGCCAAAGTGTTGATGGCGAACATTGCGAACGTGCGCGGCTATGCGTATGCCAATGAAGAACAATGGCAACCTGCTATTGCTGCCTACAATGAGGCTTTTAAAATCGCCCGGAGCATTGGAGATCGCCATGATCAAATGCTGTCCCTAAACAACATGGCGGATGCCGCACTAAACCAAGGGAAATATGCCGCTTGCGTCGACTATGCACAACAGGCATTAGATATCGCGCAAAAAGACGGCAAGCTTGATATTGTTGCGATCGCTTACAGTAATCTTGGTGTTTGTCATATGAACATGGGCTTAATTTCTCAAGGTGCCGCAGAGGCGCGGAGGGGGATTAACTTTTCCCTGCAAACCAAAGCCTCTCCCAATATCGAATCTGGTTTAGGTGATCTGGCAGCTGCATATGAGAGAGCAGGCTTATATAAAGATGCGCTGAGTACATTGCAGGAGCAACGCAAGCTTACTGCTGAACTATTTCAAAGTGAACGTGATAAGGCTGTATCGGAATTGCAGGTTCGCTTTAATTTGAGTGAGCGTCAAAAGCAAATTGAAGCTCTTGAGCAAAAAAATAAATTACAAGAAGTCGAACTTGAAAATAAAAGTTTGCAAAGAATTATTGCTTTTCTGGCGAGTATTGTTGCTGTCGCGATTAGCTTGGCAATCGCTTGGCTCTATCGTCGCACCCAAAAAAATAACTTGCAGCTACAAGACGCCAACCTCACGTTGGCTCATCAGTCGACACGAGATCCACTTACTGGCTTATTAAATCGTCGTGCATTTCAAAATTTCATGCGCACGGAATCAAAAATATTGCAAAACGATAATGGTGGTGGATTTGTCAATGTCCTTATGATTCTTGATATCGACCATTTTAAGCGTATTAATGATCAATACGGACATGCGTTTGGTGATCAAGTATTGATTGAAATTGGCAGAAGGTTACAAAGCATCTTGCGGGAAAAAGATATGCTGATGCGGTGGGGTGGGGAGGAATTTTTGATTTTTCTGTATGGTATCCCACTTGAACGAGTAGTGCCTGTCATTGAACGTGCGCTCAACATTGTCAGTGAATCGCCCATTGAGTTTGATGACCACTCTGTTACTGTGAGTATTTCAGCAGGCTATATTTTTCAGCCTCTCCCCGGGGCAGGTCATTTGAATTTGAATTTGGATAGGGTCTTGCACCTCAGCGACCTTGCTTTATATATGGCTAAATCGGGTGGCCGCAATCAGGCAATTGGCATTGAAAGTTCTCAGGGCACTAGTGAGCAAATGGCAGTACTAAAAAATGGTGACCTTCAAAGGGCAATTGAACTTGGTGTCGTGGCATTGCGAAAAATTGATGGTGCTATTCCTGCTAATGTATGAAGCAATGTCCGGTTTCTTCTTTGAGTTATTTTCTCCGTTGAGTTTCATTACAGGACTGAGCATGCGAAAAGAGTTTTAAACTATTCGCGGTTGATGATCCTTATAAAAGTAATTTATTAGAGGTTACTTTTTAGATAATGAGAGACTTAAAACATCCATAATTGTGCATCCAGAAGACAATATCAGGTTGAATGTTGCCGTCAGAACAGCCGTTCTAAGCAAACGGGATCGCAGTTTTGAACTGCAATTTTTTCGTAAAAATTAAGTCCATCTTATTTTCATGGATAACGTTTTTTGATGCCGTATCCCGAAGAGTTGGTGATCGTTGACAACCCATAGAGCGTTAAAAATGTACTACTTTAGTCGTCATTGTTACAATCCACTTTGAGTCATCGAAAATTAAAGAGCGAAAATTAAAGAGCGAAAATTAAAGAACGAAAGGTAAAGCCGTTATGTTGAGATTCAAATTTTGTCAAAATGTCTCACTGTTGTTCTCTTGTGCTCGTTGGGCTGGTATGTTTGTATTTTGTGTGCACTGGGGGCTTGCTGTAGCAGATGACGAACTTGTACTGCACGACCATATTCGCGGTTCGCGTTATTGCGAAATTTTGGTCGTCAATGGAAGCATGAGTAACTTGGTTGCCACTGTTTATAACACCCTAGGTGTAAATGATTGTCCAGCTAATCAGTGGAGTGCTATTGACCCTAAGGCGCTAAAAAAGGAATTGAGAGCTAAGGCGATAGAAATGAACGGACCGCGCTACTTTTTGATGGATAAAATTGGCCAGTCAAATGTCGCGCCACCAGTGACAATATTAGGTGGACTTGGCTTCAAAGAACGTGCATCGGTACAAATTCCAATCGCGACCATGTTGAGGGGGAAATCTAAACCCTATGAAGAAACGACGGTCAAGCGTTCGACAGAGTATGTCTATAGCAAGGGCAGTATAGTGTATGAGCTAATCAGCACTGAGCATACATATGTGATGCAAACTTATGCTCAAATTATTGACCCTAAGCTTACAGAGGCTGACTTGTCCCAACTGAATGGGCGCCTGAAGTTGCCAGAAGGGTGGAAATTCAATGTTTTCACACTGGACGAAGACCTGGTGCTTAAAACAGTTTCAGATAGAGAAGCTCACGTCACGCAGGACGACTTACTTAACACATATCAGCGTATGAGATAAGCGTTTTTATCGCATTAATACCAAGTCCTATTTCAGGAGTTGTAACGATGAAAACCTCTTTATTGATCACGTGCATAGTCGTTGTGTAGCAACTGCTTTGGCCGCAAGCATGCTTCGATTTGCTCAAGGCATAGCGCTAATTGAAGCTAAATTTAAAGCTGCTGAAAAAATGGTGATGACAAGCTTATCGTGGAGGAAGCCAAGTCTGGCATGCCTAAAGTCGTTGCAAACTTTAATAAAATTGATGAAGATAAAGATAAAAATGGATATGTAACTTTGGATGACATCAAACCTGCTACGTTGGTAAATGGCAAATAAATCAAAATGATCGCCAAACTGGATTGTAAATCGGTTTAATTTAATTTCATTGATACAGGCATAGATAGTGCTGTTCCATGCGGAGCGCCCATTGCTGGAACGTATTTACCGTAACTTCTCGGCTGTCGGCCAAGAACGGACGATTAACAACCAGTGCGATATACGGATTTGTCGAGGGTGTAAGAAATTTTGTGTAAACGGTCATTTTGCAGGAAACTGCTACTTTGCTAGGAGCAATGATGACCGAGAATCAAAAGCCTTTATCCAACGAACTGATAGACGCTCTACTGGGTGACTATA
>NZ_JBMPPH010000064.1:0-15953 GCF_049340285.1 Undibacterium sp. SXout20W
TGGGTGAGATGTGTGTAGTTCATTATGCAATTTCGACTGGCCGGTCAAAAAGGCACAAATGCTATCGCATCTTGCCCTCATTAACCGGTACCGTTCATAAATTGCACTTCATCCTAGAATTCGCCATGTCATATTCTCATGGATTTAATGCATTAGCATCGGCATTGATCGTAATGAATTTTGAAAATAACTCTATTCTATGGTCTGCGCTTGCCATCAAATCTGGCCTAAGAGGAATAGCGACAGTCGCTGAAATTCATTACGTTAAAGTAGAATTCTCAAACGCTGACCTACTTGGCATCAATGCCAGATTGCAGAGCGTACGTCAATTCGGCAGATTTTTGGTGCCGTTACTTTTAATATTACTTAGTTCAAGTATGCTAGGTTTAGTTGGCTTGATCATCGCAGGAATCGCTTATTTATTTGGCGCTATCATTTCTCTATTTTTATCACAATCTACTGACCGATTATCAATAGCGCCAACTGCTAAATTTCAATCGGGCGACGCGCCGAAAAATGAAATTGAAAATAGATTCCATACATTATCTTTAACAGCCATATTTTGCATGGTAGTTTTTGATGCATCGATAAACACAATTTTCCCTCAACTTGCTATCGCTAACGGATTTTCCAGATCTGTAATGGCAGAGGCGATGATTTTGACAGGTATTGGTGGGATTGTTGGCGCCGCCTTGGCCAAGCGAATTGGCGCCCTACCCTCTGGGAGAGTATTAATTTCGACGATATTATTGACAGGAATTTTAATCCCGCTGTGCGCAACTTTTGCAAAACATGAATTTCTATCAGCAGGTCTTATCCGCTTTGGATTAATGATGAGCGGCGCAAGCTTATCCGTAATCCTAGTCATTGCTACAACGAATTTGCAACGGTTTAATACGAATGAAAATACAGCACGTGAGGGCGGCATCCGAAACTTGCTCATTGGCCTTGGGGCGATTATCGGGTCGCTATGTTCTGCGGCTCTTTCTACAAAATACGATTATGTTGACGCTACTTTTATGATGGCTTGTTCTTCATCTCTGTGTATTTTGCTTTCCGCTGGAAAATCATTTACTAGAAATTCTCTAGAGAAAATTTAATACTTTTCGCATTTTAATTGAGGCAAATTATGATCGGTGCAATGCACGTCACTTCAAGGGATTTTGAAGGCGATTCAAAATGCGAATCCATTAGTAAATACACGTCAATCCCGGCGAGTGAGATTCGAGAGAAATTTGAATTTCGGGTACATAAATTCATGGAATCAGTGACCAGGCGTGTTGCGCTAAGTGACATGAGATAGGTTCGACTTAAAATTCATTTTCATTTTGCCTCAAATTTGCCTCAAATTTGCCTATAACTCATTGAAGTCACCAGCAATATTGGCAACAATAAAGGCATGTCGGGCTCTGTTTCATGCCCTCCAAAATATCTGGCTTCTTTAAATTGTGGGTTACATTAACGTATAAACGTTTGTAACCTCGCAAGTCATAATATTTTTACTAATTTCATACTAAATTAGTAATTAAGCCTGGCCATTGGCAATACGCTTAATAACGACGACGTGGTTGACCGCCACCACCACTTTGTTTCTCAATATGGCGGAAAGTAATCCGACCTTTGCTTAAATCATAAGGTGACATCTCTAAAGTCACTTTATCACCCGCCAGAATGCGGATGTGATGCTGACGCATCTTGCCAGAAGTATACGCAATTAACTGATGCCCATTTTCCAGATTCACACGAAAACGGGAATCCGGTAACACTTCTTCAACCATACCACTCATTTCTAACAGTTCTTCTTTTGCCATTGTATATTCACATTCATAAAAGGGTGAGTACAGCCGTGCACATCACAGGCCATACATGCCAGCTGGCAAAAAACATTACCTGCCGGGCGTTGGTGTTCGGTTCTTGGCGCACGTGGCTTGCACAGGCAGTGTGCAATGGCGCAAAAATGATACGTTATGTAGGCTGAGTCTGCGGTACTGATATGCAGTAAGCAAAGACAGTGCGTGAGATTGAAACGAGGTCAAGGTCACCACAACATACAACTAGAGGGTGTCCAGATAGAGTCACAGATACAAGAAAATCTGTTCGATCAAAAGAAAACCGGGCTACAAGTACGCGATTATACCTCGATGTGCTGGTTTGACCGAAAATCTTAGGATATTTTTTGAAAATAGTACAATTTTCCGGCAATCTCACCTCAGTATTGTCTTCATCATACTTTTGGTTAAGGTGCTTATTTTTTAAGCATTTTCGGAGACTTATGTGCTCTTTTTAGGTATTGTTTGACTCCTGGGCTTCACAGTCTTGCTCAGTTTGACTGGCGCGAAGACTTGTAACATGCCCGACATCATGACATCCAACAAGGCATCAACCTGTTCTTGTTGATTGAGCTTAGGTGTCCATTCGTCACCCTCATCCATGACCAGGCCGATCGAGGTTAAGCCGTGCAAGCCTTGCCAGAATATCTGCGTCATCATATGCAAACGGGTCTCGTCACCTTCCACCAAGCCATGCGCCTTGAGATTGACAAATAAGCTATATGCAAATGCGTACGGATCTTGTTGTGCATTGCCATGTTCTACCTCGGCAGCCTCAACGGGGGCATGCGGGCGGCGTTCCATGAAGACCAGCGCATATTCATCGGGATTGCTCAGGCCATATTTGACATACGCCTTCCCTGTAAATCGAATTTGTTCGATTGGATCTTCGCTCAGTGCCGCCGCTTTTTTCATGACCTTCACCAGCTCAAGCAGGGTTTCATCCATCGCCTGAGTAATCAAAGTCGCTTTATCGTGGAACAGCGCATACACAATCGTTGTTGAAAAGCCGGCCTCTTCTGCAACTTTGCGGATCGTGATTTCGCGTGCGCCGCCCTTTTTTACTAAGGCTTTTACCACGGAAATAATATGTTTTTTTCTAGCCTCGGATTCACGGCGCTTGCGTTCTTGTAGATTTGCGGAAGCCTTGGTCACACTCATGTCCTATCAGAAAATAAGAAAGCACACTGACTCGCCCCTCCGGTGATGGAAATAAAACCCGGCGAATAAGTGTGCCCATTATACGCAAGCGTCTTCGTGATGACGACACTAGTTAGCGATAAGCGACTACATTCTGACTTTGACTTGTACACCAAACAATCGTGGCGCTGTGATCGACGCAAACGGTGTCCCCAAAACCGCAGTAATCGGATCGCCGTCAAACACATAGCGCTTATCAAACACATTGTTGACAAACATGCTGACACCCCAGCGGCGGTCTTCGCTTTGCCAGCCAAGATGCAAATCAGTGCGGATCTGTGCCGAGCCAATGCTGAATGCCGGCGTGGTCAAACACGACATTTGCGCTGCAGAATTTGCATTGCAACGCGTTGCACCGGTGTAGGCACTTTGCACACTCAGATCGACGTTACCATGCAACACGTCATACCACGTGTAATCGGCACCAACAGCCGCGCTCCATTTAGGCGTGCCAACGGGCTGACCAGATAAATCCGGGCCGTTTTGAACGACATAATTCGCATATTTTTGATCAATGTATTCGAAGTTGCCGTAGAGCTTTAAACCACGCATTGGTGCCCAGTGCGCATCCAGATCAAGCCCCGTTGCATTTTGATCGCTATTAGTGACTTGATAAGCCGGAATCGGCGCCCTGGGAGCCTGAATCAGTGTCAGCGATTGCAGGTTGGTGAATTTATAGTGAAATAGTGACGCATTCAGCATCAATTTCGCTTCTTTGAAGTAGGATTTCACGCCGACTTCATAATTCCATACTTCTTCAGGTTGGAATTGTGCCCCCATAGAAACGGAGTTAAATCCACCGGACTGATACCCTTTGGTGATCGACGCATAACTCATTATATCGGGCGTGTAGTGATAATCGAGGACGACACGAGGACTGGTATCGTTCCAGCTTCTTTTTATATTTAATGCATTCGTGGTTGCAGAATTATCGACAAAAAAGTTTTGCGTTAATGCAGCCAAGGCCTGACTTTGACCATTAAAAAATCCATATTGATTGGCGGTATTGATCACGCTATCAAGCCCGGGAGCAATCCGGTTTGGATAGTTCCAGGCAAAGCTCTTGCTATCGTGGGTCATTCGAATGCCTGTCGTCAGATTCCATTTTGGTTGCAAATGCCAAATGACGTCGCCGTAAATCGCCGCAGATTGATAGTTGCCGTTGTTCATCATATTTTCTTGCCAGGAATTACCCAAGAAATTCAAAGGCAGGCCGTTCTGTGCCGCGCCAGCATTGAGCATGCTGAACAGTGGGAATCCCAGCATATTATTGGCGATGGTGTTATAGCTATCCGTATTGGTGTTGACCTGGCTATCTTGGTACGCATTTTCTTTATAGAAACTTACACCCGCTAACCAATCTGCGCGGTCATTTTTACCGGCGATTTTAAATTCTTGCTGCCAGGTCGTATTGGTTTCTATATTGGCAGTATTTAAAAACGTGACGTAGTTGTTGGTACCATCTTCATCTTCCTGATTAAAAGACGTGAAGTGGCGATACGCCGTCGTTGAAGTAAAGTCGCCCCATGAAAATGGTTTTTCAATTTTTAAGGTGACGCCATCGTAGCGCCGGGTTTCAATATTATTGGCATTGGTATCGTTAAAAATCACACCTTTGCGTGGATCAACGAACGTCGAGGGATCTGCTGGGAATGCAGGTGCCACGCCATTTCCGCTGGGTGTTACCAAAGAAATCGGCGGACGTGCCATTTGGTGTAAGTCTTCATGTTCCCATGTCAGTAAGACGCGGGTCTTTTCTGGCGCTTTCCATAGCAAGGCAGTGCGGGTTCCCCAGTTGTCATTGTCTTTGTATTTCTGCCCGTTACCGCTGTCGGTTAACCAACCATTACTCTTATTATCGACGACGTTAAAACGCAGTGACCAGTCTGGATTAAACGCGATATTGAGCAGACCGGTCGCATATTTGCTGCCATAATTACCGACACGCATCGATGCCTCTGCTTCGAGTTCGTCCGACGGTTCGTTCGAAACAATAGAAATCGCGCCACCAGCACTATTACGCCCAAATAAAGTGCCCTGTGGACCTTTGAGGACTTCAATACGTTGCACATCATTGAAGTTCATCAGTGCGCCGCCAGTTTTTCCACTATAGACGCCATCGACATAAATGCCGACTGGCGCATCCGTACCGATCCCAAAATCTTGTGTGCCGACACCGCGTAAATAAAAACTTGGTTGTGTCGGGCGATTACCATCAACAGTTAAACCGGGAATGTAGCCATTCATGCTATCGAGATTCGTAGCAGCCAGCTTTTCGAGTTGATCCGCCTTGAGAATCTGAAACGGGATTGGTACTGCTTGCGCTTCTTGTGAACGGCTTTGTGCCGTGACCGTCACCATTTGTCCATTATCTGGATCTTCAGCGCTAGCGAGTAGAGGCAGGCTGCTGCTGATCAAAATGGCTTGCGAAATGCAGATCACGATTTTACGCTTCTTGAATTTCATGTCTCTTCCTTTAGTGAGTGAACTTATTTCGGTTTTATTTTGATTTTATTTTGGCTTTATTTTGGGTTTATTCTCATTTTTTGTGAGCTTGCTCTCGTCCTTTGTACTCACTGGTTACCCACGTGCTTTTTGATTTCCAACGACTGATTTTCAACTTCTGATTCTTAACTTCTGATTCATATTTTCTTTTTGACTGCCTTAAATTCTCGGAATTGATCTTCTTTGATAGCAAGCGCTATTGACATCAGGCAGTCGCTGGAAAGGCAGGCCACATATCAACAATTTTTCCATCGTCGTAAACAGCGATGTCGCCAAATTGCATCAGTACCGCTTCGCTCTGACGCGGTCGGAAAAACACAAAATCATCGACCTTGAGGCCTTGCTTACCTGATTCCAGAAAAAGCTGTTGATTTGATGACGTGCCATACAGCCCGCTGGCGCTCAGGCCTGCCGGTGAAACAGGATCGGCCAGCCAGTTACCGCCGTAAATAAAAATCGCCTGTTTTTGATTTTCATCCCATGCGCGTGCTGCATCGCCTAGCCATTCAACACCGTAGGGCATTTGAAATTGATCATTCACCTTCAGCACTGGCGTTGCAATGAATGCCGCCGCCTGCAAATCAGCCAAGCCAGGTAAATCAAAGTCACTACCTTTTACAAAGGCGGAGCCAACGGACACTTCATTTTCTATGCCTGAGCCATCATATAAACGATAGGTTGGTGAGCCGCCTGCATTAAAAGTAAAAGCTTGCTGGACAAGATTGCCGGACCTATTTTTTAGCGCTGCTAATGCGTGATGAGCAAACTGTGTGTACGTTTCATGCGCATGCTCATGCGCTGCTTTTTGCAAGCCAGGCAGGTCATGAATTTTGGCGACGTGGGCGTCATAACCCATCATGCCTGCAAATTTCAAACGCGAATCACTCTGCAATATTGTCAGCATTTCTTGCAGCGTTTGAATGCTACTTACGCCGCCGCGATGTAGCCCGACATCAATCTCAATATTGATTAACATCTCCACATTTTGCTGTTGTGCGAACTCGCGATATTGGCTGAGTCGCTGCGGCGTATCAACCAACCATTGTAACTGGTGGGCAGGACGAAAGCTGCTCGCAACGGGATCATGCTCTCGATAGAATTGTGCTGCGGCAGCGATGGGCATTGGCTTTCCGAGCAAGATGTCTGTATCACCTTTACTCATCGTCAGTAATTGCGGCAGACTGAATAACATCATGCGTTGGCTGCCGGTGATGCTGGTAATTTCTTTGATTAATGCATGTGAAGGCAAAGATTTGACTACCAGTCGTTGCGACACTTTGCCGCCTATATTCTGCATGATTTTGCTAGCATTTTGACGCAGACGTTGGCGGTCGATCAGCATCGTTGGCGTCGCAATGCCAGCTGCCTTCAAAGACTGACTGATTGCTGCATAATATGCGGAATGTGGCGCGCCTTTTTGCCCTGGTCTGAGTGCCAATGCACCAGCAACACCGAGACCTGCAAGCGCTAAGAATTTTCGGCGTTTTGTGGAAATCATGCTTTCACTCCGAACACTTGGCGTAAGTGTGGATTAAGCATGCGACCTTGCGGATCACAGTGTTCACGTAGTGCTAAGAAGTCTTTCCAGCGAGGGTACAGGATTGCAAAGTCAGTCGCCTGATGTGCGTGTAATTTCCCCCAATGCGGACGACCTTGGTATTTTCTGAAAATAGGCGCAATGTCTTGCACCAGATATTCATAAGCTTCGCCAGCGGCAGCATGCACCGCAATTGAGCATGATTCACGCTGATAAAATGGGCTCAGCCACGCTTCATCCGCTTTGACGAAACGGAATTCTAATGGGAAAAATACGTCATGCCTTTGTTCTAATTTTTGAATCACTTCACGCACGCAATCGACGCCATGTTCTTGTGGCACATGACATTCGGTTTCATTGAATTTGGTCGGACGAGAAGTCGATAATAATCTCCAGGATTTGTCTTGAGCGGATTCAATTTGTTGTGGATCGATCATTTTCTTGGCGACCCAACGTCGCAAGTCAGGGAATCGTCCCATCCAATCACGTAGTTGGCGCAAATCATGCAACATCGCTTCGTCACCAGATTCTGGCCGGAAAATTTTGTCGTCAGGCGCAATATCATGCGTGATCGCAGCGGCATAACCAGTAAAAGGTAAATAATAGAATTCGAAATGCCGATGTTGATTTGCCAGTTGATAAACCATAGACAGCATTTCTTCAACCGGTTTTAACCAGACTTTTCGCTGCAACCGATAGGCAGGTACAGCCTCTAAAGTGGCTTCAGTAATGACGCCTAAACTGCCCAGCGAGACTCGCGCTGCTTGTAACAGATCCGTATTTGATTTGTCATCACAGGTCAGAATCTCACCGCTTGGCGTAACCAGACGCAGCGATTGTACTTTTGCATGCAAGGCCGGTAGCTCTTTACCCGTGCCGTGGGTCGCTGTGCTGATCGCACCGGCAAAAGACTGGGCATCGATATCTGGTTGATTATGCATTGCCAAGCCAATTCCATCGAGTTCGCGTGCTAATTGCGAAAGACGTGTGCCAGCCAGAAATCTGACCAGATGATCCTGGTGATCAATAATGCCGGACATCTTGTCTAAAGAAACGATGGTGCCATCGGTGGGAACTAATGGTACGAATGAGTGCCCGGCACCGACGCAACGGATGCTACCTGCACGTTGTTTAAATAATTCTGCAACGGCGCTTTCATTCGGAGGACTATTGATCGCCATTGGCTGACAGCGTTGAATTCCTGACCAGTTTTGCCATGTAAGCGTGTTCGCCTTGTCTGAAGGTAAATTCAATGGGGAACCGGCCATTTCGACTGGTACTTTCGCCAGTTCCGCCAACACCCCGAGGCCACCAACTGCACTGATCGCTACACCTGCTTTGATCAACGTTCTGCGAGAAGAGCGTGATGATGTGTCTTTGTGATCAATGCTCATGATTTTTCCTTACTGGTGGGAATCGGGGTCGACATAAATTCAATCAAGCTCCGTAAATCCTGATCGCTACAATCGCTACAAAAGCCTTTGGCTGGCATGGCTTTATAGCCGTCGCGTGCATGCTGCACTAAGACCGCCATACCTTGTTCAAGCCGCGGTTGCCAGGCGGGTGCAAAGCCGACGATGGGTGCGGTACTGCTGACCGCCGTGTGACAACTGATACACGAGCGTTTGTAAATGGCCGCAACCTGTGGGTCTGCTGGTAAGGCGGTTTCAGCAGCGCTGATTTGCTCAGCGGTAGGTATCACAGGCTTGGGCGTACAGGCGGCCAGCGCTATGGCAGCACATGCTGCCACGATGAGCGTTCTTAACATAGGTCATCCTCTTTTCGCTGTTCAATCGGGTGAACAGGCTAGTCTCATTTATTTTTTTAGAACAGACTCAAACTACCCCTGCAGCTCTACGGCTTTAAAGTTATATGCGAGGGTCATTTTAAGCAGGTCTTTTTTTTTTGCATTTAATTACATAACAACGTTTTTATTATATAACGTTGTTTTTTATTTGGGATGTTATTTTGAGGTTGTTGTTTTTGTGTCTCTAAAAAAACGAATAGTCGAATCGCACCTGGCGATCTCATTGTTTTATGCCAAAAAGGCAAAAAAGGGTGCCGTGGTTTTATCCACGGCACCCAGTCATCAGACCAGAGATTGTTTGTAGAGGCTTATCGGGATGTATTGTTGATTACTTGGGTTTTCAGAATACTATTGAGTCCATCGCTCAGAGAAATTTGTACGCTGCCATTTGGTGGTAATAGTGCCAGATTCAGACTGACATTGCCGCCAGTAGCACGCATTGTCAGTGTCGTATGCGTGCCGTCTTTGGCGATGTAAATTGCGGTCAGCCAAGGATAACGACCATTGTTCCAATACACATGTAAGTTGTTTCCAGTCTGTTCAATCGTCGCTGTATCTGGCAATGCTGCGATCGATTTTTTTACTGGACTTGCAGCAGGCGTGCTCGCGCTTACGGTGACGGCAGCTTTTGGTAATAGCTTCCCATTCTTGACAACATCGATGCTGACGATGCCAGGTATTGCTGGCATTAATACTGAAATATGTTTTTCGTCTGCATGATCTAAACTCACCGCGGTGAAGCCGCGGTAGGTAGTTTTGCCATCGGAACTCACGATACGCAACTGAAACTGACCACTTTCAGAATCTGCCTGATAGCCAGTGCCGAGCAATTGAACTGGATCCAATGTTACGTGTTCATCTGCGGAGATTGTGCCAGAGACAAGCAACATAGGTTGTGACACGCTATTTTTACTCGCTAGCGCTGACGGCATGTTGTCTGCCAGTATCGCGACCTGATAATTAGATTTGCCGCGAATATAGTTTGCGATCTTCTGATAGCTATATTCCGAGAACCAGGTACCACTGCAATAGCCCATTAAATCAGTGGTTCTTGTACCTGCAATGCCTGGTGAGGAAAGTATATTGTTTTCCTGATCAAATAAGGGAGCGGCAGTGAGCTGTGCGGTATCCGAATTCACCCACGGCAAAGGCGTCGTTGAAAAGTAGGGATCGGTCCCACTCGCGCCACCGCAAGGCGCATGAGACAAACTCAGGTTATGTCCTACCTCATGGATAATCACGTTGTGCAGCGCGTAGTCACCGCCACGCATATCGTTGCCGACTGCAGCCAAACCTGGTACGTAACCTAAACCAGCAGTGCCATTGAATTTTACGGAGGGCACCATGGCGTAATAGTGGGTCTGACTATTTTCTGTAACTCTGAGTTGATTCACCTGACCCAGCACATTGCCATAGTCACCGGTCGCAGTCAGCGCGTCAGAAAGTGTACCCGCTGGCGCCCAGGGGGAATGGAAATTCACGACCACTGATGCGAGTGGCATTACTTTTTTAAAGGCGCTCACAATCTGTGCCGCAGTCGGTACATTGGCTGTGTTGGCATTAATAATCAGAGGCACGATGGTCAAATGCAAGGTGTTACTGTTGTTGACGATCGGCGTGGCGCTCAGACTCTGGCCATCCGTTGTGGCGAGATCCAAAATCATCCCTGCATGCACCTGACTACCGGGAATCGTCGCATAGCATTGATTTGCCAGCGAATAAGAAATATTGACGTCTCCATCATAGATGGGCAATGCCGCCGGGCAAGTCATGGTAATGGCATTATTACTGCCCCGTACCTGCACAGAGACAACCGGCGGTCCCGTGTTAGACGCATTGACTGCGTACACGTAGGCACGCAGCAACGCATCGCGTCCGGGCGTCAAAATTTGATAAGTGCTGGCGGGTCGTTGTGCCATACTCTGCGCCAATTCGATATGTGCCAAGCGGGAGTTGGCAGTATTGGCTACCACGTTCAGCGTATAGCTTGCACTTGATGCCGTATATTGATCTGCGGGCAGGCTTGCGGTAATTGTCGTTGTACCTATCTGCAGTGTCGTAATCGCGCCACTGACACTGTCGACCGTCGCCACGCCAGGATTGCTGCTGGTATAGCGAATAGCGGTGGTTGGCAAAACCACGCCAGAGGTCGTCGTCGCTATTGCGACTTGCGGCATATTACCCGAGATTTGTGCCAACATTGATTTCGTCGACACCGGAAAACTCAAGATTGCAGGTGTTAAACAATTAATGTTGATGGTCACGTCGGACGTACCAGCAACCCCCGAAGGATCGGCGAGGGAACTCGTACAAGTTTGACCATTTGCAGGTTGTTGTGTTACTGAACCAGTGTATTTACGGGTGCTTTGAGTTTGAATGAAGCTGGTGAGGACACCGTTTTTTCTCAGAGTTTCTATCCCATAGACACCGCCAGCATCGACCCACCCATCCACCCTGAATAAAAATGTTGCACCTGAAGTGTTATCAAAACCAGTGACGTTTAATAAAATGCGATCAATAGCATTGGTCGTTGCAACGGTGGCAGCGCTGGGCCCAGAACAGGTTGTGGCATTGCATGCAGCTACCTGGTAACTGTAGGCTATGTTCGGCAATAAACCTGAATCAATAAAGCTTAATCCAGTCAGCGTCGAACCTCCAATCGTGACACCACTTCGCGTTAATACGTAGCGGCTTGCGCCAGGCACACTTGCCCATGAAACTGTCACACTGCTACTGTTTTTAGCAATTGCGCTTGGTTGTCCCGGAACAGCCGGTGCTGATGGTGTTGGCGGTGTCGGCGGTGTCGGCGGTGTTGGTGTCACAGGTGGTGTGGTGATCACAGGCGCAGCTGCAGTCTGTAGGTTGCTTACCGGGCTCCATGCAGAACAGCCGGCGCTATTACAAGCTTGGACTTGATAGGCATAACTTGTAGCCGGACTTAAACCTGTATCTGAATACGTCAGAGAAGAAATAGTTGCGGCATTTGCAATCTGAAAGCCATTACGCTGCAACTGATAACTGGACGCACCTGCAACGCTACCCCAATTTAAAATAATCTGTGTGCTAGTAACTGAGCCTGACGTCGGTGGATTCGGTACCGCCGGTATCACGACAGGGGGAGCAACAGTGGCCGCTGGAAAATCAAAATTATTGCCACAACCGGCATTTGAGCAGGCGATTAAACGATAGACATAGCTAGTTGACGCAGTCAAACCGCTGTCCACGAACGAATTAGTCGTCACGTTCCCTAGCGTAGTAAAACTGCTGGCATTACCTGCAGGCGCAAGACTGCGCAACACTTCGTAATAGCTAGCCCCCGCGACCGCGGGCCAGCTTAGAGAAATACTGCTGGCTGAATTACTCTGTACCGTTGCCGTCGTAACAGCAGCCGGCGTTGACGATGTCACCGACGGTGGCGCTGCGGTGCCTGTGGCGTTGTTATTACTACTACCGCTGCTGCCACCACCGCAGGCAGTGAGTGTCGATAACGTAGTCAAAAAGAGAGCAGCGCGAAGAGTTGAATTCATACCAGATGTTCCAGAGTAGCGTTGGTTTTCCGAGATTTGCCAGATCTTGTAATGAACCATGCTAGTTAATATTGTAGACGGGTGATCAACACTGACTGCACATGCGGTTCGGGAAGAAGCTTACCCATTCAAGAGAAGATACGATATTGTACTTTGGGGCAACAAAATTTACCTAGAGGTAAGCGAGGATTTTATGATCTTGCGAGGGTGCGTTGTGCCTGTGCAGGTATATCGCGATCTACAGACCAGTTATTCAAATCAAAAATGGTATTTCGTCGGGATGATTTTGCGATCACTCCGAGATATTTTTAAGTTAAGCAATATCTTGATAGATTTTTTACGTACTTACGCTCTTTTTTTGTAAATTCTTTGTACGCGTTTTTGTATCCTTGCATCCTTTTAATTTTGCATCACTTCGGTTAGTCAGTGACCGACATTAACAAAATGCCAAATTTCTTCTGTCGAACGCGCCATTATTAGCTTTATCAAAATGAAACTTCAGCCGACGATGTATCACTTGTGTGAAATGGCCATTGCTTACGGTATCGTATTATTTTTACCGACGTTGGTTGATTTTATGTATGAGTCAGAAACAGAAGTTATGTTGATTGGTTGGCTCAATATTGGATTGATAGTAATGGCTTATGAAAATGACTTCGTTGAAGTCCTTGCCCATAAACAGCGTATCCTGCGGCGTTAGTTGTTCGAACCTACGCCATTTGCGATCCATGTTTCCCTATGCGGTACGATATCTATCGGTTGGAAAATCTAGGATTAACTTAAGTAAAAATAGTACTGAATTTGATGGACTCACATTGAATAATATTCAACGGTAAGATCAAATTTACGGCTGATGGTATGGCTGATAACACGGCTGAAACTCGGCTGAAACTCGGCGGATAGCTTGGCTGTAAAGGCGCAATACAAACGTGCCTATTTTTTAAATCGTTAATGACAAAGCAGCCTCAACATGTTGGCTAGTTAATCTTGTACAACACGGTATTTGGCGTTAGTACAATTTGAACATCTTCATATGATGTTAAGTTTCCCGCATATTGACCATTCACATTGATATAGTTGACGAAACTATAGACAGCGATGGCCTTTCCATGGCGTGATGGCAAAGGAACATCCACATTAGTACTCGGTGGTATCTCCACGGACACCACGTCGATATTTGAGGCTAGACTACTCTGGATCAAGAATTTCTGAGCAAACCAGGCAGGGCCTGTTTTCGGTAGAAATGGAATCGCATCTCGGTTATAAACGAAAACGAAATCTATCGCGGTTGCAGTGTCTTGGTTCGCGTCGATTTCCGCAGAGATCAGTATCGATTTTAATCTTGTCGGTGGCAGAGTGCTACAACAACTTAAAAGCGAGCATAGCGCGGACATCAATAATATGGTTTGTAAATTTTTCCACTGATGGTGGAAAATGGTCATGACCCGCTTGATTACACGAAGTGAATTTGTGTAGACGCAATATTTAAGCCAATAGCGTTTAAGTATATTCACGAAAGTAAATGAAAAAAGCCCTACGACTAAATTGTTCATGTTAACAGGTCTTAGTCGAGTAGTTTTTGCTTCATTCATTCGATGTCACCTCAAAGTATATTGTTTCTCAAATACGAATACTCGATTGAGATTCTAGTTCTTTGTCCGTAATGTGTAAGGCACGGAGTAAAGTAAGCTTCAAGCCTTACTTGTGACGATACTGCTTAACTAGTTCGTACTTCACATACTCGCCGTCTGTAGGCTGACCCCATTTTGTCTCGTAACTAGCACGATCAACCCTAAATATGTCTATCACAGGCCAAATAATTGGATCGCCGGAACAACTTTCATCTTGCTTCTCGTGAACCGCAAAATCAAAAAAATTTGAAGCTGATGAGCCACAACCGTCTACGACATCACAAGCCCACGATCTAAAATCGCCTGCGCCGCAATCTAAATCGATAAATTCCTGTTGGCGTCGCTAGAAGGGCGTTGAAATTTTTTCGGATAAACGTGCGTGGATTTTCGAGTCGTCGGTTTACGGTCGACCACGTTAAAAAGTGCTGCGAACTATTGCTATGAACTATTGCTGTGAACTGTTGTTGTGATTCAAATTGATTAAAACGTGTCGAACAATGTCAGTGATTTAAAAGATCTTGTACTGCTATTGCCGTTAAGTGAACTTTGCTTGCCCTAAAGCGAACGATGCATTTTGAATGAGTCCATTTACTACTTCATAAATGCAAATCTTCTCGATTGTGCCTGGCCCTTCAGGAAAATTCCGGGTAACGACTTCGAAATCTACAACGATGTTATTCATAACTGTTCTGCTTAACAAACGTGCCGCTAAGTCTGGTTCTGAAAAACGGCTAATTATTCGAGAACGCATTTCTTCATGTCCCTGAGCAATTAACTCGCCATGCAACGTGGTCTGCTTTGCATTAACAGCGTAGGTACTTAGCCAAGCTTCCATATCTTTGGCATTGTAGGCATTGAGCTGCCGTTGGACAACTTCGATGGGAGACTCGATCGACATTCTTTCAATTTCTTTCATTGATGTTTATGGCGTTTGACAGTTCTAAGATAGCTATATGATTCTGATTGATATTTGCCTTCGATGACTTCACATCATCATCCTTAAAATTTCGCGAATTCCTGATGGGCTACTTTTGTATGATTTGGCCAATCCGCAGTAAGTTGCCGTCGGGATCGACAACGGCGAATTCCCTTAGTCCCCATGGTTTATTTTCCAGTGGATCAATTCTTGGTTGCCCGACGTTCGGTAATTTACTACGTAGGCACGTCTGATAGAGGCTGTCTACATCTTGCACCCGGATGTAACAGCCAGCAGAGGATAATTCTGGAATAAGTTCGATATGTGTAAAGAAATGCAGTTCAATGCTGCCTCGATGAAAAATAGCATAATCTCTATTGAATGCATGCGTTCCACCTTCAAAGCCTAAATTCAGATAGAAATCAGTCGTTGTCTGCATCGACCGGCAGGGTAAGGTAGGTATGGCCAGATCAATATTGTCGTTCATGTTCACATCCTCTATTTTCTATTATAGTAACCAGATATTTATTCGACTGTTTTATGCCATCCAAATGACATTGACCTATTTTGGTATCCGACTAAAATTCCAGTAGATGCCAGCACCGGAAACGCTTATGAAAAAACATATCGCGAGAACATAGCCGGCAGGATTTCTTAAGCCGATGAAATCGGCGAGCAAGCACAACGCAACAGCCACCAATAATTGCATCGACAAATAGAGCCAAAGTCGTCGAAATGAATTTTCTCGCCTGTTTTGTTTCATTTTATACGCCGTGAAATAAGTAGGCAGCCATAACGCGATGAGTAACATTAAGCTAAGAAGAAAGGTAAATAGCCACTTCATTGAATGCCTTGATTTTCATATATTAAAGTCTAACGCGAGTTCAATTTTGAAGTGCAAGCGTATTTTTGAAGAATACCTGATTGGGTGTAAGGTATCCTAACCTTTTTCTTGGTCGATTATTCAGTCTATTCATGGCGTGATCAATCTCCTGTTGTGT
>NZ_JBMPPH010000065.1:0-14960 GCF_049340285.1 Undibacterium sp. SXout20W
GGGCGATGAACAGCTTAAATCATCGTCCCAGAAAATGTCTCGGCTTCAAAACGCCGCACCAAGTATTTATGAAGCAGTTACAATCGCATCAACATGTGGTTGCACTTCGAAATTGAATCCGCCAATCGATATCCGAAAAAAAATTCACTTTATTGTTTTTACATTGCATGTTTGAATTGGGACTCGTTGTGGATTGTTTTTCTCTGCGTCTTTAATCCAGTCATTTACTTTCCAATTTGAAATTGTTGCCTTGCCTAGTACAACTTGAGGCGTTAGACTGGTTCAAAATTTTTTCCCAAACAAAGAGGTCGTTTTAATGAGTCGCTATTTTAATGTTGCTTTGTTATTGCGTGTACTCGTGCCCTTTGTTTTATTGCTCAGTTCCTTGCTATGCGCATCAGCTCAGGCTGACGACATATGTAAAAAATTAACGGCCACTGGCAATCCGGAATATCCGCCATTTCTGTGGCGCGACGCACAAGATGAAAATCATTTAATCGGCGCCAATGCGGAGCTCATGCAGGCGCTGTCAAAAGAAATCGGTGTTCCTATCGAGGTTAAGTATATGGGGCCGTGGGCGAGAGTCCAGGAGGAGGCCAAATTAGGTCATGTTGATTTAATTGCGGGTGCTTTTTTTACGTTGCCCCGACTTGATTACATGGACTATTTTTATCCTGCCTTTCGCGAAACACGCACTGCTATCTGGACAAAAAAAGAGAGCAAACTGGTATATCGAAAATGGAGTGACCTGTTAGGAAAAAATGGTATCACGGTCATCAATAACAGTTTTGGCGAAGACTTTGATCGCTACGCAAAAGAGTCGCTTAAAATTGTGACGGTTTCAAGCTTAGAACAGGCGCTTGTGATGTTGAATTTATCACGCGCTCAATATTTGATTTACGAAGAAGATCCTGGACTTGCTTACGTTTCAAAATTGAACATGAAGGATCTTAAGACAATGCCAACGGCAGTGGCTAACGAAAATTTGTATTTGACAATGTCCTACAAATCTCCATGCAATACCCCTGACATGCGCGGACGGATTTCCAAAGCTTTATATAACCTGGACAAGCAGGGTCTCATGAATAAACTGGTGGCATCTCATATTCAATTATGGCGTAAGCAGCAGTCTAAATAGCGGGGTTGGCGTTTGAGGTTCATTTTGCGAAAACTTTCATTAAGGCAGATTTCTATCCTAGGCGTTGCGCTTGGCATCCTTTTGCCAGCGATGGTGTTCGGTTACTTTATGACCGTGTCGAGATACGAGCGTGAGTTGCAACTGCGTATTCGTGGACCGATGGTACAAAATGCCGACATGTTGGCTAAAGCGATGGAAGTGCCATTGTGGAACGTCGATAAAGAAGTCAGTAAGCAGTTTGTGCAAGCTGTCATGCGTAATCGCGAAGTCGTTAGCGTTGTCGTTACTGATGAATCTGGAAATATTTTTGTACGCAGTGACAAGGTACGTAAAGCCAGTGCAAGTGTCTTAACAGAAAAGCGTCGCATTCGCCTTGATGACAAAGTCATTGGTGAAGTTAAATTGGAACTCACGACAGAATATGTCGATCGTGATTTGTTAGACGATATCTATAAACTGGCGGCAGGTCTTATTGCGCAGGTCATTTTTTCTTTCGGACTGATCTGGTTTTTATTTGATCGCCGTATCGTCCGTCCCATTCAAATTCTACAGACCGCCACTGCAAGACTCGCAAGTGGGAAGCTGGATCAACCATTGGCATGGCAACGCCATGATGAACTTGGAAATTTAGCGCATGGTTTAAATCAGATGCGCCTTAATCTTGGCGAACTCATTTCTGAAAGAGAACAGCAAAACATTGTCTTGCAACAGGAACTCAAAGAACGTTTAAGAGTTGAGCAAGCGTTGCGTGATACGGAAGAAAAATTCATTGCGATTTTTCAAGCTTCGCCAGTCGCAATGAGTGTTTCACGTAAGAGTAATCACTACCGGATTGTGGACGTCAATGACGCGTGGGTCAGGCAATTCACATGGTCTGCAGATGTCATCTTAAGTAATCTCGATATCCAGGAAAATTTATGGCGTAATCCTGATGACTATGTGCAGGCGTTACGTCTTTTGGAAAGAGATGGCGAGTTGCAAGCGTTCGAAACTTGGTTACGCTGCGGTACAGCCGATAAGATATTGCTGTGCCAGATATCTGGACGACTAATCCGGATTGGTGACGAACCCTTACTTATTTTGGTGCAAGAAGACATTACTGAAAAGCGCCAAAATGAGAGAGATATACTCAACATGAATGTGACGCTCGAACGGCGCGTTTCAGAGCGTACCCATGAGCTGGAAGAGGCAAACAGCGAACTCACCGTTGTGCTGGAAAATTTACAACGGGCACAACAAGAATTGCTTAGAACCGAAAAAATGGCAGCATTAGGCTCGTTGGTCGCGGGGGTTGCGCATGAACTTAACACGCCAATCGGTACTAGCGTCACTGTTGCCAGTACGTTGCAGCAGCAAACGGATGAAATTTTGCTGCAATTTAGTCAAGGTTTGCGAAAATCAGCATTGGAAGAATATTTTAAAAATGCCAAATTAGGTACCGACTTACTGCTGCGAAATTTGAGTAAGGCGTCAGAACTGGTGACCAGCTTTAAACAAGTTGCCGTCGACCGGACCAGTGCTAACCGACGCGTGTTTGCGCTCAATGAAATGATCAATGAACTGATCACTACATTGGGCCCCATGATACGGAAAACCAAACACGAAGTGATCTCCGATATTCCGGAAAAAATGATGATGGATAGTTACCCGGGCGCCTTGGGGCAAGTAATGACGAATCTGATTAATAATGCGTTCATACATGCTTTTGACGGTGAGGGCAGAGGGACGGTCACGATCACGGCGCGGTTTTTTGATGTTGACAACCTAGAAATGGTGGTGCGTGATAACGGCAAGGGTATTGCACCAGCAAACCTGGGGCGTATTTTTGATCCGTTTTTTACAACGCGTTTAGGGCAAGGTGGGAGTGGTTTAGGTTTAAACATCGTTTATAACTTAGTCAAAGATGTGCTGGGCGGTGACATTGCTGTCCGAAGTTATTTGGGGCGAGGAACCACATTTACCATTGTTTTGCCACGTTCTGCAAAAATGATCGAAAACAAAGTGCCGATATCAAACGCATAAATTCACCCTGTCCACCGATTTGCCCTGCACAGACTAGCTTTCTCCAGGCTTGTTCTGCTAGAGTTGCAGTATGAGTAAATTATCTTTAGATCGCATCCTGCAGTCGCAGGGCTTTGGTTCACGTAAATATTGCCGTGAACTGGTTTCGGATGGCGAGGTGAGTATCGCTGGCGATGTCGTTGACAACTATAAAGAGGCGATAGAAACAGAGGGTTTGACGTTTCGCATCTTTGACGAAGATTGGGTATATCGTGAGCATATTTACATTGCGCTCAACAAACCCGCCAATTTTGAATGTTCGCGCAAACCCAGCCATCATCCTGGCGTATTAACCTTGTTACCAGAGCAATTTAGTTGGCGCGATGTGCAACCAGTAGGTCGCTTAGATCATGATACAACCGGCATGTTATTGATGTCAGATGACGGTCCGTTTATTCATGCACAATCTTCGCCCAAACGCCATATTCCTAAAGTGTATCAGGCGACGACAGCAGAACCAGTGACTGACGACTTGGTTAATGCGCTATTGAGCGGTGTGCAATTACATGATGAACCAGCGCCGTTGGCAGCGCAGTGGTGTCGCCAATTGGATACGAATTTGATAGAAATCGTGCTCGAACAAGGCAAATATCATCAGGTAAAGCGTATGCTGGCAGCAGCAGGAAATCATTGTGCAGCGCTTCAACGAACCGCCATCGGGCAGCTTACATTGAGTTCTTTGCAACTGGCTGAAGGTGAATGGTGCTACCTCAGCGCTGAGCAAATGGCGTTGTTGGTGGCGACGGATCATTGATAGTAAGTAGTGAGTAACCGTCACGATACGTCACTGGTTGGGCTACAAGTTCACGACAGTTTTTAATATTTTCCAGAAACGAGCCAAAAGCTAAAAAAATCGAAATACTTTGTTTCAATATATTTGGGGAACGTTGGTATGCCGGTCATTGTTGTTGCCAATCCTAAGGGTGGCGTAGGTAAAAGTACTTTTGCCACGAATCTGGCGGGCTATTTTGCTGCCCAGGGACATAAAGTAATGCTGGGTGATATTGATGCTCAGCAGTCTTCTCGCACTTGGTTGGCATTGCGGCCTGCCCATTTTCCAACGATCTCTGCTTGGGAAATCGATGCGAATGCGATTGCTAAGCCACCAAAAGGGACCACCCATGTCGTCTTGGATACGCCTGCAGGGCTCAAAGGTAACAAGCTGGATGCTGTTTTAAAATTGGCAGATAAGGTCGTTGTTCCTCTGCAGCCTTCTATTTTTGATATTTTGGCAACTGAAGAATTCTTAAAAAAGCTGGCGAAACGTGAACAAACCTGTGACGTTGGTATTCTGGGGATGCGTGTTAATGCCCGCAGTCGCGCAGCGGATCAACTGACACATTACGTTGAACAATTAGGGCTGCCAGTTCTCGGCTACTTGCGTGATACGCAAAACTACATTCAACTTGCCGCGCATGGTGCTACGTTATGGGATGTTCCGCCATCGCGCGTCGAAAAAGACTTGCCACAATGGAATGATCTACTCAAGTGGATTAGTAAATAAAAAACGCGGTTTTGGGCTATATTTTGATTATTTTTTCAAATATTGCGCCGTCTCAAAGAAATAGTTTCCGCCTTTCAAGATATCTCCCTATAATGCCGTCTCGTTCTGAAACGGAGAGAATTTGTCTTCAATCTGAGTGAATTTCTCTTTTTATATCAAAGATTTATGGCATGCATTTAACTATTTTTGAGACCCCGATAATAAATACATTGGCACGCTGGATATCCGTTGCCATTTTGCGTCTGCTCGGGTGGCGTATTGAGGGTTCGGCCCCGACTGAACAAAAATATGTGTTGATCGCCGCGCCGCATACTAGTAACTGGGATTTTCCTTACACGCTCATGGTGTGCTTTGCGTTAAGGCTACGCGTTTATTGGATGGGTAAGGCGAGTTTGTTCCCACCAGTGTTGGGACACATTATGCATTGGCTCGGCGGGATCGCTGTCGACCGTAGTCGTTCAGGTAATTTGGTGCAAAGTACGATTGATGCATTTCAGGAAAGCCAGCGTCTGACTGTGATTGTGCCACCTGAAGGTACCCGCGGAAAAGTAAGTCACTGGAAAACTGGTTTTTATTACATTGCCTTGGGGGCTGGGGTACCAATTGCACTTGGGTATCTTGATTTTTCACGCAAAGCAGGAGGCATCGGCAAAATGTTTACACCGACTGGCGACCTGGAAGCTGACATGGAAGAAATCAAGCAGTTTTATAGTGGTGTTCGCGGTAAACATCCACAGCAATTTGACGCCGATAAAATTCAGGTTAAATGAGCAATTCTTAATTTGCCGACACCCCGACACGATTAATAAGAAAACGCCCTGACTTCAAGCGCAATACGGAAGTCAGGGCGTTTTACATTTGATATTGATATTGATATTGAGAGAAATGATCTCTTTTATTCGACCGTTACTGGTTTTTCAGGTAATGGTGTCGCTTTGTTCGCCGTTACGTGCCTGGACTGGCGTACCAATAGCCAAGTCATCGGTTCTAAAATAAATTTCTGCGTCAGTAATTCGCAATATGGATGAGCGGCAGCTAAAACAATCAACCCGCTACAAAATAGAGACATTGTCAGCCGCGCTAAGGGCTGCATGTGCAGGATAGTCGCTAAGAGTCCTGTTGCTTGCAAAATAATCAATGCCATGCCATGCCATAGAAAAACGTAAATAGATTGTTTACCTATTCTTGCCAGTCCCCAATCCCAGCGGCTTAACAGATATAGAATCGCGATTCCAAGGATACTTGACACGGTATATTGCAATAATTGATACAAGGAACCAATCAGGTTCGCCATACCCAGTCGTTGCAAGGAGAAGCTACCATACAGCCATCTGTAATCAAACAATGGCGGTAAACACAACGAGGCAATTATTGCCAGAGCAACGATTGCAAAGGACAGACTAATGTAGCGTAGGTTATTTTTTGTCGAGGAAAACAGTTCTGGACCTAAGACAGAGCCGATCAAAAAATATGGAAATAACATTAGTGTGCGCGAACTGCTAAGTAAGTAACCTGTGTGCTCGGAATAGCTAGTCAACATCGCAAGGGCTACCGCCAGCATGACTGGAAATTGCAATTTTGAGAATAAAGGTAGCATTAAACGCCAGCACAGTAAGCTCATCAGATACCACAACATCCAGTATGGGGCGATTAAGCCAGCGTAAACGCTAAACTTTCCCATTAAAAAATACTCAGTGCATTCATAGAGCAACTCAAACCCGACTAAGGGCGCAACAATATTTTTTATCAGTTGTATTGACTGCTTGTCATCCAATGAAACTTTAGAAAATATGCCAGACACCATTGCAAACATTGGCATATGAAAGGCGTAAATAAAAATCCAGATAGGACGTAAGAAGTTATCGTTGGCGATATGCAACTCAATAAAATGTCCGAAGACAACTAAAAATATCAGCACCCCTTTGATATTATCTAAGGCGGAATTTCTGCTAATGGGAGGGACGGTGGGAGACATTACGTAGTGCGACTAGTGAATAAAAAAACAGCACATGATAAGCCAAACTAGGGTGCGCATAGTATTCTTACTTTGTAACGATATGCTTGCATGTTGACTTTTGTTGGCTCGCGACGACACAACTTGCCTGCTGAATCTCATCAGTGTCAGGTTAATCGATGAACACCATGCACACAGATTCGCTACACGTATTATGCGAGATGACGAAAACAAATTTATAAAAGTTTCATTTGAGAAATATTTTTGGTGATAAATAGATAGTGGGTTACAATTCGACATTGGATTAATTATTCAATTGAAAATTGAAATTTATGCCGAACGATCAGAATAAAGCTAGCTTATTGAGTTCGCAATTGGATTTTGAACGGGTGAATATCGCACCCTCCAAACCAAATGCGCCGGATTTTTTTGACCTCGAATTTGATTCTGATCCAGATTTACTTGAAGCCTATTTACCTTCGCCGGCGTTACCAGAGAATGAAACGATCAATTCTGACCAGGCTCCTCTGCACCTCCAGCGCCAGGATTATCTGATCAGCAACCGGTAGTGGCGAGTTCGTTGTCTAATAATGCCTCTGCGGCAGATCCAATTACTGCCGACAAATCTGCTGGTTCGCAAAAATCCACGCTTTCAAACAAGAAAAAAAATAGCACTAAAAATGATAAATTTGCGTTTTATGCAGCGGTTATTGCATTGTGTGGATTTTTAGTCGTTTTTGCGGTTATTTTCTATATCAGAGTGATCGACGACAAAGGCGATACGCCAAGCTACCTTACCTTGCCGGAGGCAGTCGTTAATCTTGACGGTCAGGTAATGCGCATTAAGGTGACAGTGCAGGTTCAGAGAGCCGATCGTGAATGGCTTGCGTCTCATAAAGCGGATTTGATACAGCTGTTTCCAATTGTGGTGACGAAAATTAATCCCGATGATCTGCATACGGAACAAGGATTCGATCAGGTACGTGAAAGATTAAGGTCTGATCTGAACCACGAAATGAATACCGATAAAATTCAATCGATATTGATGGATCAATTGTTAACGCAGACCCGAGAGTAAGCGTTAATGGATAAAAATCCTCTTCGCCTATCGTGACCTTGACCTTCATTTTCTTGAAGACAAGGGCAATATTTCCTTAAATTGTCTGAAAATAGACTGAAATAGTCGACTACGTGGAAGTCTTGTTGATTTCTTGTCGAATTCTTGGTGCCTTCTTTGCGTCTTATTGGTGCCCATACATGAAACCCCTGGAATTTTAATCAAATTCCAGGGGTTTCGAAAAAAATCAACGACATCTTCTGCATGGCAAAGAGAGGTAAATTCAACCGCTCTTTATCGACCTTGTTATAGCTCGCGCAAGTATTTTAATAACTTATTTAAAGCGTGAATGATTGTTTGTTCACGTACTACGCGTCGGTCACCCGCAAATACCAGGCGTTCAGTATGCGTGATACCGCCAACTTTCCAGCCAAAGCATACCGTTCCAACTGGTTTCCCCGGAACGGCACCAGTAGGCCCCGCAATGCCTGTCGTGGACAATGAGACCTTGGCTTCTGAATTCGCAATGGCGCTTTCGGCCATGGCGGCGGCAATTTCTTCACTGACTGCACCATGCTGTGCAATGAGTGCAGCAGGAATATCGAGTAATTCTGTTTTGGACGAGTTGGAGTAACTCACAAAGCCGCAATCGAACCATTCGGACGAACCTGCGACTTCAGTAATTGCATAGGCAACACCACCACCGGTGCACGACTCGGCAACTGCCAGCAAGAGCTTTTTTGACTTCAGTTCTACACCGATCTGTGTTGCGAGTTCAATAGCATTTTGCATGATGTCTCTCCTGTCATTTTTTTGTTTGATTTTACTCAAATTGGTAAATCACTTTACCATCATGCATCAGCCATTTGAAGTCTTGTCTCGAAGAATAATGTAATTCTCACGTAGATTTATTCCTCGTCGTTAACTTTGCTGCAAATGCTGCCACAAAGCGAAGCTCAATAAGGTAAAAAATGCGGCCACAATGTCATCAAACATGACACCGAATCCGCCTTTAAATCGCTGATCGAAGTAACGAATCGGTGGCGGCTTGACCATGTCAAAAAAACGAAATACCACAAACGCCCAACACTGCGTTTTCAGATCCGCAGGCATGATCAACAGCAGAACTAGCCAAAAAGCGATAATTTCATCCCAGACCATGCTTCCGTGATCCGGCGATCCCATGTTTTTTCCTGTGATGTGACATGCCCAGACACCAACAAAAAAACCGACCAGGATAATTGCAAACCAGTGCGATACAGTAAAAAAAGCGGGCCATCGTTGCGTAAATAAATCAAACATCAGCCAGCCCAATAAAGTTCCGCTGGTACCAGGCATGATCCTTGATAATCCGCTACCGAACCCCTGTGCCAGAATATGCGCGGGGTGGCTAAGCATGAATTTTGCAGTAGGTTTAATTGTCATTACACGCCGAATATGTCTGATTTTTATGGTGTGGTGAAATGGTCGAACGATTGTAACGAGAGTTTGATGTCATTTCCATCTTCGTCTAAAAAACGTAGTCCAGGTTGCGCATCAATTTGCCCTACACGGGTCACAACGGTATGTGCTTTTGCCGCCGCAGCGATGACCTTTACCCGATTTTCTGGGCGCGCGGTGAAACACAATTCATAGTCGTCGCCACCAGCGAGAGTGAATTGTCTCCGCAGCGCCTGAGGGAAACCCTGTAACACGGGGCCGGCCGGCATGGCATCGATCAACAGTGTGGCGCCCACATTGGAGCCTTTCAAAATATGCCCCAAATCGCCAACCAGACCATCTGAAATGTCTAAGGCCGCATGCGCAATACCACGCAAAGCCATACCCAAGGCGATACGTGGGGTGGGCTGGTGCATACGTCTGGCTGCTTGCAGTTGATCTTCTGTGCTTAATTCCAATTCTCGCCAGTAACCAGCTAGTGCTAAGCGTGCATCGCCAAGGTTACCTGAGATCCAAATATCATCACCGACCTTCGCAGCGTCCCGGCGCAACGCTGTTTGGGGAGGTAATTCGCCAAAAATAGTGATACAGATATTTAACGGGCCTTTGGTTGTGTCGCCGCCAATGAGGCGGCACTGGTGTTCTTCGGCCAACGCGAATAAACCCTGAGAAAATTTTTCTAGCCAGTTGGCGTTGGCTTCTGGTAATGAAAAAGCCAAGGTAAAGCCGATAGGCTTAGCCCCCATAGCGGCGAGGTCAGATAAATTTACAGCGAGACATTTATGCCCCAATGTAAGCGGATCTGCATCGAGGAAAAAATGACGACCTGACACTAGCATGTCGCTGGATATTGCCATTTGCATACCAGGGGTAACATTCAGCAATGCGCAATCATCGCCAATGCCTAGCGCAAGATGTTCGTCGGTGGTAGTGTGGCGCGTGAAGTAGCGCTTAATTAAGTCAAATTCAGAGAGCATGCGGGCATTGTACTCGCGAGAGCGGCCATGTCCAGCTGGCAGCACAATGATTTAAAAAGTCATTTCATTTTTAGGGTTTACGCAAAGATGGTTTATCGACACCAGTTGTAGATGATGCTTTAATCGCGCTTTCCTTTTGGGTCAACACGTCTTTTGTGTCTGAAGATGCTAGAACAAGCTCTTCTACAGTGTGATAATCAATAACAATCAATAACAATCAATAATTTTCCAAGATGCTTTTTATGTGTAATTTGATAACTCGATGTATATTCTTATGCACGAAAAGCATAGAAGTCGTACAAATACGTATAAATTTAGAAGATTCACTCTGATAGAATCACCAACCAACGTCAGTTTTCTGTAAGCAAAATATATAAAAGGCCTATTACATGGATTCGTCAGCAGATCAAAAAGAGCAAATACGTCAACAATTACGCCATGCGGCACTCGAATATCACGAGTTCCCGACGCCGGGTAAAATCAGCGTCACGCCGACTAAGCAATTGACAAACCAACGTGATCTGGCGCTCGCGTATTCTCCCGGTGTTGCTGCGCCGTGCGAAGAAATCGTTGCTGATCCTGCGGCCGCATTTAAATATACTGCGCGCGGCAATCTGGTTGGCGTGATTACCAACGGTACAGCCGTATTGGGTTTGGGAAATATTGGGCCTTTGGCATCCAAGCCTGTAATGGAAGGTAAAGGCGTACTGTTCAAAAAATTTGCCGGTATCGATGTGTTCGATATCGAGATCAATGAACCTGATCCTGACAAACTTGTCGATATTATTGCTTCTTTAGAGCCTACGTTCGGTGGTATCAATCTGGAAGATATCAAAGCGCCTGAATGTTTCTATATCGAACGTAAATTGCGTGAACGCATGAGAATTCCAGTCTTCCATGACGATCAGCATGGCACGGCGATTATCGTTGGTGCGGCGATTATGAATGGCCTGAAAGTCGTCCAGAAAGATATCAAAACGGCTAAATTAGTGGTTTCTGGCGCGGGCGCTGCAGCCTTGGCTTGTTTGGATCTGATTGTGGATCTGGGTTTTCCTATCGAAAACATCTACGTGACTGATCTGGCTGGTGTGGTCTATAAAGGTCGCACGGAGTTAATGGATCCGGACAAAGAGCGTTTTGCGCAAGAGACTTCCGCCCGGAGTTTGCGTGAGGTAATTCCCGGTGCGGATATTTTCCTGGGCTTATCGGCAGCTGGCGTGCTGAAATCAGACATGGTTGCGCAAATGGCTGACCGTCCGCTGATTTTGGCATTGGCGAACCCGACACCAGAAATTTTACCTGAGGAAGTTAAAGCAGTGCGCGACGACGCTGTGATGGCGACCGGACGCTCAGATTTTCCGAATCAGGTGAATAACGTCTTGTGCTTCCCGTATATTTTCCGTGGCGCTTTGGACTGTGGCGCGACAACAATTACCCGCGAAATGGAAATTGCGGTTGTTCACGCGATCGCTGAGTTGGCACAGGCGGAACAATCAGACGTCGTTGCGTCTGCTTACGGCATCAGTAATTTGTCATTTGGCCCTGAATATCTGATCCCTAAACCATTTGATCCGCGTCTGATGATCAAAATCGCCCCGGCCGTTGCCAAGGCGGCGGAAGAATGCGGTGTGGCAGCGCGTCCGATCAAGGATATGCAAGCCTATGTAGAAAAATTGCAGCAGTTTGTGTACCACAGTGGCACATTCATGAAGCCGCTGTTCCAAATTGCTAAAAAAGCACCGATGGAACGTAAGCGTATCGTCTTTGCGGAAGGTGAAGAAGAACGTGTATTGCGTGCGGTACAAGTTATTGTCGACGAAAAACTGGCGGCGCCGATTTTGGTTGGTCGACCACATATTCTCGAACAACGCATAGAAAAATTCGGTTTGCGTCTGCGTCCTGACATTGACTTCAAAGTGATTAATCCAGAGTTCGATCCACGCTATCGTGAGTACTGGCAAACCTACTACCAAATGACTTGCCGTAAAGGCGTCACTGAGCAATATGCGAAGTTGGAAATGCGTCGTCGCCATTCATTGATTGGCGCCATGATGATCCATAAGGGCGATGCTGACGGTATGATTTGTGGCACATTTGGTACTACAGGTTTGCACTTGAATTACATCAATCAGGTTCTGGGTAAGCGGGACGGCGTGAATGTCTACGCAGCGATGAATGGCCTGGTATTGCCGGATCGTCAGTTGGTGTTGGTAGATACACATGTGAACGAAAATCCGACGGCAGAACAAATTGCAGAAATCACGATTTTGGCTGCTGAAGAAATGCGTCGTTTCGGTTTGTTGCCAAAAGCAGCGTTGCTTTCACATTCTAATTTTGGCTCGAGCAATAGCGAATCCGCACAAAAAATGCGTGCAGCATTAGCGATCATTCAACGCGATGCGCCGGACTTGGAAGTTGATGGAGAAATGCATGGCGATACGGCATTAGATGCATCGTATCGTAAAAAAATGATGCCAAATTCCAACCTCAAAGGGGATGCGAATTTGTTAGTCATGCCAAATATTGACGCAGCGAACATCGCGTACAATTTATTAAAAACGACGGCTGGTAATAACGTAGCGATTGGACCGATTTTATTAGGTTGTGCAAAACCAGTTCATATTTTGACGCCATCAGCAACGGTGCGTCGAATCGTTAATATGACGGCCTTGTGCGTCGTTGATGTGGTAGCGCAGCGCTAATCCATACGCGGTTCCGATAAAAAAAGCCGGAGATGCACCAGCACTCCGGTTTTTTTATTTAGTTGGATTGTTTAATCGGCACACGGCCCGTTGGCACGACACCCGATGCTTTGATGCAGTGACCATGCTGGTCATCAAAAAACATATGTGGCTTAAAAGCAGAGAGAACAGCAGATTTATTCACGCCACCCATAAAGAATGTCTCGTCGATAGCAATGTCCCACGCGCGCAATGTGCGAATGACCCTTTCATGTGCTGGTGATGCGCGGGCGGTAACTAAAGCAGTTCGTAACGGGAACGCACGCCCGTCGGGTGCTTTGAAATGATTTTGCAAATAGGACAAAGATCTGAGTAGTCTGGCAAACGGTCCGTCAGGCAGCGTTTTTTTCGCATTTTCGCGTTCATGCGACTCAAAGGCTTCTACACCATATTGTTGGTAAATACGTTCGGATTCATCAGAAAATAGTACAGCATCGCCATCAAACGCGATACGAATTTGCTCCATATCCGCGGCATTAGGTGGCATAGGGTAAAGCATGGCTGATGCAACGCCCGAATTGATGGCCGCCTGAACATCATCTTCGTGTAATGACAAAAACAGACTGACATTAAATGCATTTAGATAGGGCGCAAGTGATGCGCCACCGGAAAGTGCCGCCCGTGTAATATCCAGACCGTAATGCTGAATCGAATTGAAGATGCGCAAAGATGTTTCCGACGAGTTGCGTGACATAACGAGCACTTCGACCATTTTTTGCCCGGGTATTAACGTATTGAGCTTTAACAGTGCTTTGACGAGTGCATAACCAGCGCCTGGTTGCAGGATAGTGTTTTCATTAGCAAGTTGATGCTGTCGAAAAGCATCGAGACCCTGTTCCTGAAAAATTGCGTCCTCCGCCTCAAGATCGAAGAGGGCGCGGGATGAGATACCAATGACTAACAAGTGATCAAGTGACACGCTCATGAATTTTTCTTTGTTGGTTAAAAATTGCAGTAGTTAATAGATCTGAGATCTAGTACAAGAGACCTCGTCTTGGCTCACATAGCGCGTCTGAATGTCAGATTGATGCGTTGTGTGCCGATTAATGGATGGGGTTGCCGTTTGACTGATAGTACGCCGTGAAAAAGCAAGCGTGCATCACCACCCCATACTAATACGTCGCCGTGTTCTAGCGTTACACGGCTTAGCTTATCATTACGTTGCAATCCACCAAAGACAAATACGGCAGGCATTCCTAATGAAACAGAGACAATCGGTTGTGTAAAATCGGCTTCGTCTTTGTCCTGATGTAAAGATAGTTTGGTTTCTGGCAGATAGCGATTGATCAGGCAACTATCTGGGTTGAAGTTGCTGTAGCCGGAAAGCTTCGCTGCGTCTGTCGCCAATTCTCTGAATTTTTCAGGCATTGGTGGCCACTTAGCTTTCGTCTGTGGATCTAATGGCGTGTAGCGATAGCCTCGTACGTCGGAAATCAAACCAACTTCACCACAACTTGTATTGTGGACGGCAATACTACGGCCACCTGGTGTTTTCATTTGCCGCAAAGGTGATTGTTGATAAATCGAATCCAAGCATCTCATGAGCGTTTTAACGTGTGGAAGCGCATATCGGTGCAATAGTATTGCACCGGGAAACAGTTCTTCAATCCAGGGGGCGCTATCTTCTTCGTCAAAAAGTGAATAATTCACGGCAGTTGATTTAATAGTGATGCTGTTACAGAAAATGAATAACTAAAACTGTATTCGTCAGGTTGTCAGATGTAGATTGTAGCCTTTAGCGGAAAAAATGATTGGCGAGTCGCTCAAGATTTTCAGTAGTTCATTGAATCAACGAATCAATGAACTCTTGCTAAGGTTTATATTATTTTCAAAATACATCTTGCACCATACCAGTTAACTTTGCTATAGTTCGCCTCCCGCTAAAACGGGAAGTAAGAAGAAAGCAGCAGCCAGGAAACTCCGGCGGTTTGATTTGATGAAGTTGGCGCGAAAGCGACAAGATCTGCATAAGATGCATCGAAACGAACAGCAAAAGCAGCAAGGGAGTTGACAGGGTAAATAAAGTGCTGCATAATATCGCTTCTCTGCTGCAAACGAACACAACGCTTCGTTGCTAAATCAGGTAAA
>NZ_JBMPPH010000066.1:0-14203 GCF_049340285.1 Undibacterium sp. SXout20W
CGGCATCATCTGCTTAAGGATGGCCTCCTTGCGTTCTGCTGGATAACGATTCACTGCATGTCTTTACTCCGCCCCAATACGGTTGATGTGAATTAATTGACGCGACATCTATCCTGACATAGGGGGACATCAATCGTCAATAAACGTCCAAGATTCAGCCCCATCGAAGTGGCGTGCCTTGACCTTTGCTTGCAAACTGAGATCGAAATTACTCAGATTGATGCCATGTCTTGCACCAAGTTCGCCGTCGAGTGGCTCCCAATGTGTTGTGCAGCCACAGATTTTACAACGGACGGTACGAAGCGTTTTATCCCCCCAGATGTAATCGGAGGTGTTCTCCGGATGTCCTTCAATGCGCACGCTACCAAATGGATAATAAGCCCAAAAACCACCAAGTCGTCGACATAATGAACAATTGCATTTTGTTGCCACTTCGGGCATTGAAGGTAATGTGAGGCATATTGCTCCACAATGACAGGAGCCTGAAAGGCTGGGCAAATTTGATGTTGTCTCGGACATACGATGACTCCGGCCTTAATTGATACGTCGATTCATATTTACAGCCTACCTGTTTTTTGGAACACAACGGTCATTAGTTACTTTCTATAATGCTGACTGCCAAGCCGATCTAATCGACATAGCACGTTGTAGGCGATGAATGTAGGTGGTAAGGCGAACACTTCAAATTAGACAATGAATCTTGCATAAAAGTCAAACTGGAATATCCCGGCGCTTTTGTCAGGTGCGTCAATAACGGCAAGAAAAAAAGTGGGATATTAAATGCGCCAATGCGGGTATATAGCTTCGTCAATGAGACGACTGTCTGCATTGAAGTCAGAGGTGTAAACGGTGTTTGACAGGATAGAAAATAGCGGCCAGGCCAGTACACCTACGCTGTGGGAAGAATAAGCGGCAATTCAGTTAATTCAGTTAATTCAGTTAATTCAGTTAATAAAACTATTTAAGGGAAGTAATGCAATCTATGCCAGCAAAGCAAAGATTGCATTTACTACACAATCTGTATTGTGCAATCTGTATTGTGCACCAATAGCAGCGCGCTTATTGCAGATCGACAACTGCACGAGAGCTACTTAACTCATTTTTTGCACGAATGATTTCCTCGGCGTTACCATGAACTACCAATACAAATTTGTCGGCTTTGACAGCCGTGTCATATTTGATGACATCATCCTTCGAGACGCCTATCATTGAAAGTGCACCCCCAATCGCTGAAATGCCGCCAACCAACACCGCACCCTCTAAAGCGGCGACCAACATGGCAACGATAGGACCAGCCATGGCAACGAGTCCAACACCTGGCAACACAAAGACTGCTGGAGCGACTAATAGTCCCCAAATACCACCCCAGAACGCACCAATACCGCCCCAAGATTTAATGCGGTCACCAGTGCTATAAAAGCCGATGGGATGTTCTTCGCTGTGATATCCCTTTCCTATCAGTGACAATTTTTTCACGTCAAATCCAGATTTCCCCAGCGATTTGATGGCTTCTTCGGCATCGCTATGAGAGTTGAATACATAGATTGCAGAGTGCTCGTTTGGCATAGACGACTTTCAATTTGAATAAAAAGATACAAGATCCTGTATCGAAGGAAAACAACATCCTGCTGCAAATGCCAATCATCATCTGTGCGTCACCCCACGTTGTTTAGCTGCTCGAAAGTTTACATGTCTATGGAGTTCGGTGGCGTACAGAAGACAAGATAACTTGGCTTTAGAGTTTGCAAACTAATACACAACCCTCTATGCCAAAGGATTTCTGATGCCTTCTGACCTCACACGAATGTCGATATCAACGTCACCCCGGTCTAATGTTTACCCATTACTTCAGGGTGCTGTCTATGCCGAAGACGTGAACCTGACAAAACCGAGCGTTCCTCTGGCATTTAAAAAGCAAACCCAGACTCCTTTTATTTTGGCATGGGTCTTTTGCTTAATTTTTTATTTCGCGCAATATTCGATGCGCTCTGCGCCCAGCGTCATGTTGCCCGAACTCACCCAGGCATTTTCTCTGTCGGCCGTCGGTCTCAGTACCTTGATTGGACTTTATTACTACACATATTCTGCATTCGCACTCATCGCCGGCGCTTTTTTAGATCGATTTGGTGCCAAGTTTGTCATACCAGGCGGCATCACGCTGCTTGCACTTGGTTCGATTTTATTTGGATTGGGCTTTTCTCTGTCTGCCGAGTTTGGGCGTTTTTTACAAGGCGCAGGAGGGGCGTTTGCATTTACTGGCGCCGTCTATCTTGCCACCCACGGATTTCCTGGGAAATACCTTGCAACCGCGATCGGTTTTACCCAATGCATGGGCATGTTAGGCGGTTCGGCAGGACAATTTTTGGTAGAGCCACTGATTCACGGCATCATTAATTGGCAACAATTCTGGATTGATGCTGGCATCGCCTGCCTTGTGGTTGCACTCTTGATGTTTTTTATCACGCCGGGATCAGATAACGCACCAGCTAAAGAAAAGGGATCGCTATGGAAAATGTTCGCGCCATATAAAATTGTGCTCACCAATCCGCAATCCTATTTATGTGGATTCTGTGCGGGATTACTGTTTTTACCGACGACAATCGGCGACATGATTTGGGGTGTCCCTTTCATTCGCGAGACATCGCATCTGGACTTTTCTGAAGCGGTCAGACAAGTCTCCATGGTACCTCTGGGTTGGGTAATAGGTTGTCCCTTATTTGGCTACTTGACAGATGTCATGGGACGAAGAAAGCCCGTCCTTATCGGCGGTGCGATATTAATGTTGTTCGTCTCGCTCGCCATCCTTTACGCACCGCAAACCATGTTGCCGCCTTATTTGCCAGGTTTGTTACTTGGGCTGGGATCAGGCGCGGCGATGATTCCTTACACCATCATCAAAGAAGTGAATCCTGACCATGTCAAAGGTAGCGCCACGGGCGCGATCAACTTTCTGGTCTTCACTCTGAGTGCATTAATGGCACCTGCTTATGGTTGGCTGTTAAATCATCTTGCCGTTGACGCTCATATTACTTTGCTGAGTTTTCAACAGGCCGGTGTCGTCGGTATTGCTGGCATCGTGACAGCAATTATTCTGGCTTTCTATATCAAAGAAACTGGCAGTAGTACCGCGTCCTCCACCATCAAGGCGACTCTATAATGCGTTCATCGACACTGCAAGACCTGACACCCGTCATCAACTTAGCGGCATCCATCGGCGTCGGCGCACATCGTTCACAACGCCCTCTCTACGTCGATTTGCTACCACCGTGCAATGAAGCTTGTCCTGCCGGAGAAAATATTCAATCTTGGTTGGCCTATGCCCAAGCAGGACAAGATCGTCTCGCCTGGGAAGCCATTGTCAAAGATAATCCATTTCCGGCAATTCATGGACGCGCTTGCTACCACCCTTGCGAAAGCAAGTGTAATCGTAAAGATCTCGACAGCGCCGTCAGTATTCACGCTGTGGAGCGCTATCTGGGAGATCAGGCACTGCTCCACCATTGGACACTACCGGTCAATGTTACACGTAACGGAAAGCGAATTCTCATCGTAGGCGCTGGCCCGGCGGGACTTTCAGCCGCTTATCATTTGCACCAACGTGGCTACGAAGTAGAGATTCATGATGCCAATGGATTGCCAGGCGGCATGTTGCAATATGGAATTCCAGCCTATCGATTGCCACGCGATATTGTTGCTGCTGAAATCAGCCGTTTGGAAGATTGTGGCATCAGAATTATTCTTAATCATCAGGTAGACGATATTGCTTCGGAAAAAATAGTCGGCAACTTTGATGCAGTCTTTATCGCGATTGGTGCTGGCATCTCAAAACATATTGAAATCCCAACCCGCGATAGCGGAAAGATACTTGACGCCATCACGCTCTTACATCGCGTAGATGAAGAAGAAATGCCTGTGATTGGACGAAAAATGGCAGTACTGGGCGGCGGCAACACTGCCATTGATGCAGCCAGAACACTGAGACGCCTCGGCGCAGATGATACGGTGATTATCTACCGCCGGGACGCCGCCCATATGAGTGCATTACCCTTTGAAGTGAAAGAAGCATTAACTGAAGGAATTCGCTTTGCCTGGATGCGCGGTATTTCGTCTGTATCAGACGATCACGTTACGGTAGAAAAAATGCAAGTTGGTCAGAACGGCAATATCGTCGGCACTGGCGAATTCGAAGAAATTCCTGCCAGCGCGCTTGTCCTCGCGATTGGTCAGGATTGCGCAAGTCAATTCTTAGATAAACTGCCACTGATTCAGCGTACAGACAACGGAAACATTCAGATAACTGCCGAATTCATGACGGGCGCAGAAGGAATTTTTTGCGGCGGCGACGCTACAAACGGCATGCATAGTGTGACGGCAGCAACCGGTATGGGTAAAAAAGCTGCCGCGCAAATTGATGCATGGTGTCAACACACACCCGATCTGCTCAATCCAAAATACCCAAAACACCCGACCGTCAGTTTTGAAATGCTCCATCTGCCCGTATATAGCAATGCGGTATCTCTAGACGAAAAAGAACTCAACCTGACCGCACGGCTCGCAAGTTTTGATGAAGTTATCAGTAGTCTGACCGCTTCCGAGGCGCATCATGAGGCGAAGCGCTGTCTGTCGTGTGGTAACTGCTATGAATGTGATAGCTGCCTGGCTGCCTGTCCGCAAACTGCGATCACCAAAAATATTTCTACTGCGGGATACGACATCCACCTAGAGCTATGCACTGGCTGCGCTGTGTGCGTGGATCATTGCCCTGCCCACGCCATGGAGATGGTACCAGAGCCCATTTCAAACAATAACGATGAAGCAAACGCCGGAGAAAGAAATCGATGACTCAGCATACGACAATGGATGGCAATACCGCAGTTGCGCATATCGCATATCGGGTGAATGAAATCTGCGCAATATTTCCGATTACGCCCTCTTCCACCATGGCAGAATTGGCCGATGCCTGGTCAGCGCAAGGGGTTCCCAATATCTGGGGTAATGTCCCGGTAGTACAAGAAATGCAGAGCGAAGGCGGTGCCGCGGGCGCAGTACACGGCGCCCTCCAATCTGGGGCATTAACTACCACCTTTACGTCATCGCAGGGGCTGATGTTGATGCTCCCGAATATGATTAAAATCGCCGGCGAATTAAGTTGCACCGTTTTCCACGTCGCGTCACGTTCACTTGCGACATCGTCACTGTCGATTTTTGGTGATCATTCAGATGTCATGACCGTCCGTACGACTGGCTTTGCACTACTCTCGTCTGCATCTGTCCAGGAAGCACATGACCAGGCCTTAATTGCACAAGCCACGACACTGATGTCACGCATTCCAGTGCTGCATTTCTTTGATGGATTCAGAACATCGCATGAGCTAAACACGTTAACATTATTGAGTGACGATGAGATCCGTGCCATGATTGACGACCATCTGGTGTTGGCACATCGCCACCGGGCTTTAAACCCTGAACATGCGTTTATTCGCGGTACAGCACAAAATCCAGATACTTTTTTTCAAGCACGTGAAGCTGTCTCACCGTATTACGCGAGATTCCCCGACATTTGCGAATCAGTGATGGTGCAATTTGCGGCGCTCACAGGGCGACATTACCATTTGTTCGAATATACTGGCGCTGCAAATGCCGAGCACCTCATCATTGTCATGGGTTCAGGCGCGGAAACAACCAAAGCTGTGGTAGAGCTTGCCGTAAAAAATGGCGCAAAGCTTGGTTTGATTCAAGTGCGTTTGTATCGTCCATTTTCGGCAATCCACTTCTTATCCTGTTTGCCGGACAGTGTGAAAAGCATTGCTGTGCTTGAACAGTGCAAAGAACCAGGCGCCAGTGGCGATCCTTTATATCTTGATGTCGTCGCAACATTGGCCGATGCCTATAACAATGGCGAGCGCACCACACTGCCTAAAATAGTCGGTGGCCGCTACGGACTGGGCTCGAAAGACTTCTCTCCGGGAATGGTCATGGCGGTCTTTGCCGAGTTGCAAAAGCCATTCCCTAAAAATGGCTTTACAGTGGGCATTAATGACGACCTATCGCACAGTAGTCTTCATTATGATCCGCTTTTCGCGATTCCAAATGGCACCAGATCTGCAGTATTTTTTGGCTTAGGTGCGGATGGCACTGTCGGTGCAAATAAAAATACCGTCAAAATTCTGGCTGAAAGCGCAGGTTTTTTTGCGCAAGGTTATTTTGTCTACGACTCCCATAAATCCGGAGCGCAAACCGTATCGCATCTTCGATTTGGACATCAACCCATCCATGCGCCGTATTTGATTACGTCTTCAGAATTCATCGCTTGTCATCACTTTGATTTCCTATTCCACCAGAATGTGTTGGGCTTAGCCGCACCGGGTGCCGTATTTTTGTTAAACAGCCCTTATTCAGCAACGGATGTATGGCCGCAATTACCACGATCGGTACAACAGACCATCATAGATAAACATCTGCAATTGTTTGTTATCGATGCACAAGCAATTTCTGAAGCGGCTGGCTTAGGCAACTTAACCAATACCGTATTACAAACGTGTTATTTTGCGCTGAGCGAAGTCTTACCAAAAGATATCGCTATCACACATATCAAAGCCGCCATCACTAAAAGCTACGCGAATAAGGCAGTTGGCATTATTGAAAAGAATCATCATGCCGTCGATATGGCATTGGCCAATTTAAAACAAGTAGCAATTCCCAAAGTCGCCAGCAGTGCTGTCGATCTTGTAGCACCTGTGCCGGCGAATGTCTCTGAGTTTGTCCACAAAGTTACGGCGAAGATGCTCATCCAAGAAGGCAATAGCATTCCTGTCAGCCTGATGCCATCGGATGGTAGCTTTCCTTCTGGAACCGCCGCCTACGAGAAGCGCAATATATCGGATTGGGTTGCAGCGTGGAACGCGGAAAGTTGTATTCAATGCGGACAATGCTCTATCGTTTGTCCACATAGCGTCATTCGCTCAAAATTCTATAACCAGGATCAATTGTCTGGTGCTCCTGCCGATTTCAAATCGGCGGTCATTAACGCCCGTGGATTTCCAGAGCAACGTTTCAGTCTGGAAGTCTATGTCGAAGACTGCACAGGTTGCGGCCTTTGTGTAGAAGCATGCACTGTCACTGTCACCACAGAATCAATTGATCAGAGTCAACAAAACAGTGTACCCTCCATTTCAGTAAAAGCCATCAATCTGGTCGCTAAAGCACCGATTTTAGTGACCGCCAGAACACATCTGAAATTCTTCGAGACCCTGCCAATTAACGATCGGTCATTGGTTGATTTTGACAATGTGCGCGGCGTACAATTTCTGCAGCCTTTGTTTGAATTTCCTGGTGCCTGTGCGGGATGTGGTGAAACGCCCTATCTCAAATTATTATCACAGTTATTTGGTGATCGCGCTCAAATCGCTAACGCAACAGGCTGTTCTTCGATCTATGGTGGCAATTTACCGGCAACCCCTTGGAGGACGAATTCTCTGGGCCAAGGCCCGGCATGGTCTAACTCCTTATTTGAGGACAATGCAGAATTTGGATTTGGTTTCAGGCTAGCCGCTGATAAGCACCTTGATATGGCAAAAGTCCAATTGACAAAATTCGCGAGTGTCATCGGGGAGGACTTGGTGACAGAAATTTTAGGTGCACGTCAAATTGAAGAATCTGAAATTCAACAACAACGCGCCCGCGTCAATCATTTAAAGTCGATTTTGCATCGCCTTAACTCCGATTCCGCACGTAATTTATTATCCCTCGTTGATCATTTTATACGGCGAAGTATCTGGCTTGTCGGTGGTGATGGATGGGCATACGATATCGATTCTGGCGGTCTAGATCATGTGCTCGCCAGTGGCAAAAATGTGAATGTCCTGGTGCTTGATACCGAAGTCTATTCCAATACCGGCGGGCAAGCTTCTAAAGCAACACCTCTCGGCGCCGTAGCAAAATTTGCCGCTGCTGGAAAACGGGTGGCCCGAAAAGACCTTGCGCTGCAAGCAATCGCCTATGGCAATATCTACGTCGCGCAGGTTGCCATGGGAAGTAATCCACAGCAATGCATTTTGGCTTTTCGGGAAGCAGAGGCCTACGACGGACCTTCGCTCATTCTGGCCTATAGCCAATGCATCGCCCACGGTATTGATATGCGACTGGGAATGCAACAGCAACAGCTTGCCGTAAAAAGTGGTTTCTGGCCTCTACTTCGCTTTAATCCAACTCTGCGAGAAAATAGTGTTAATCCATTTTGTCTGGATTCATTAGCACCTGATATTCCACTTCAGGATTATGCCTATAACGAAATCCGCTTTAGCAGCCTCATTAAAGAAAACAAAGCTGAGGCCGCAGCATTGTTAGAGCAAGCGCAACAAGATGTTTTAAAAAAATATCTTGAATATCAAACCCTATCCGAACTTGGTGCACAACATTTTTCGACTAACAGACCGACACAAAGGACTTCGTGGTCGGCTATCAAACAATGAATATAAAACAAATCATTTTTTCAAAAACCGCTACGATCGTTAGATTCAACCGCTCGTAGTGGCCGATGTTGATTGTGTGTTTCAACTACCATTAAAGGAGTTTTTCATGAAAGCGATTCGACCTTCAATTCGATGCCTGCTTGCTGTCGCAGTCGTCACAATTCTCAACGCCTGTGCTGGCATGTCCGGCCAGCAAAAAAGTACTGCAATTGGTGCCGGTGCAGGCGCCGTGGCTGGTGCAGTACTAACAGGTGGTAGCGGTGTTGGTACCGTCGGTGGCGCCGTTGTTGGCGGCGTCATTGGAAATGAAATAAAAAAATAGATGTATCGCACGTAAAGTGTGGTTTTTTGTACCTACGTCTGATAACGCACGGTTCCAAAACTGATAAAAAGTTAATCTTTCATCAGACATTTATTTTCATCTGAACAATTCGAACCATCATTGGCAGTCTGTACGATGAAGAATGTTGCGAGGTCATGCGGAAATTTGAAACCATCAAATCCGCATCCGAGCTTTTCATAAATAGGGAGATATCGGCAACGAAAGAGACGCAGCAAGCATGATTACGCTGATCCTCTTTTGATATCTTCCTCTTGTTTTTTCATTTCTTCGAAAGCCATTATGTACACCCCAAAAAAAATAAGTTACCTCATTGCTGCACTCTTTGGTTTGAATGCAGCCGTGCTGTCAACAGCCGCGGTTGCTGACGACTATAACCCGTCTTGGTACATCGCGCCCAGTCTGCACGCCGCCGATATTGACGATGGCTTTGGACCTGGCTCAACTGCCTATGGTGCGGGTCTGTGGTTAGGCAAACCGATTACAGATAATATCGATATTCAAATCGGAACAACCTATACGCAAAGCAAAAACAGCTACCAGCGTTTTTATCAAAATGCATATAAACTGGATGCGCTTTATTTATTTTCGCGTGAAACAATTCGACCATTCATCGTCTTTGGTATTGGCGCAGAGCGAGACCGCATGAACTCTTCACTTGGTACCGCAGATCGTTATTCACCTAATGCAAATCTTGGTGTGGGTTTGCAATACGTTCTGAGTGATCAATTTAGTCTGCAGGCAGACTGGCGTAAAGTCCACGGTTACCTTCGTGGCGCGGATTTTGGATTTAAACAGGCAAGTAACAGCTTTTTGTCCGTCGCATTAGTTTATGCATTTGATAAAACACCAAGTCGCCCAGTGCCTCAAGTTGCACCAACACCGCAGCGGGATCCGATCATGACGCCACCGATCATCGTGGTGCCAGTAGCACCGCCACCATCAGCACCGCCGGCACGTTTTGAGAAAGTCAGCTTTTCAGCCACAGAATTATTTGCATTCGATAGCGCTCACCTGGCCGATGGTCAACCTAAATTAGATGGCATTGCCGACGCCCTCAATAGCAATACACAAATCAACAATGTTGTCATTACTGGTTATACTGACAGAATCGGCTCGAAAAAATACAATCAGAAATTATCTGAAGAACGTGCCAATTCGGTCAAAACTTATCTTGAAAGCAAAGGGGTAGCACGTGACAGGATGAGTGCCATTGGTAAGGGTGAAGCAAATCCTGTTGTTCAATGTAATGAAAAATCCAAAGCAAAATTGATCGATTGCCTTGAACCCAATCGTCGGGTTGAAGTTGAACAGATTACGATAGAACGACTCGTCCAGTAATTTCTACACGTTCTCTGACGAAGCTCGCTAAGAGTGAAAACGCTGGTTGATTTATCGTAAGCATCATTTATCAGCGTCCAAAAAGCAATGCCGTCCAACAATCTCTTTTGTTGGGCGGCATTTTTATCTATTTTTATCTTCAAAAATGATCTATGTTTGAAAATTTGCGCTTCGAATAGGCACTAATCGGACTCTTTAGTCCAGCTTTGATCTGGGTTATACGACATCATTTTTGGTGCAAGTAAAGACGTTTCCTTTCCTAAATCTTTGCTATATACGATCCCTTGGTGGTTAATCATAAAACTTTTGATCCCGCTCACACCATAACTTTCCGGATAAGCAATGAGTGCAAATCCACCTATCATTCTATCCTTTACCAGATAGGTATACGCACCTCCTGGCGCAGCGCTGCCTTGTGATGTCAGAATCCGGAAATAATAGCCATGATAAGGGTGTCCACTTGCAGAAGGAATACGTTTTGACAAACTCTCCTGTGCATCGGCAAACGCTTGCCCTAATGGCGATAACATTTCATTTCCTACGATAGGCCAGTAGAGGCCATTATGCGTACCTGGTGTGCTTGCTAAACGTTGCGCATATTCAAGTAAGCCGTCACTATTTCTATCCTGTAAAACATACTCTCTCTGTGCATCTGCGTAGGCGAGTACAACTTGGATAGCGGCGATTTCATCGCTGCCGATGCGGCGATTTTGCCATTCCAAGGCACCGGTCATCTCATCAAAAATCCAATTTTTTCCCGATTTTATTAACGGAAAAGGAAGTGGCCATTCTTCCTTACCTATCAATAAAATTGCCCTACCGTTACCCGATAATTCGAGAGAGTGTTTTTCATCGTAGGCACGCAAAAAATGTTCGTTCGAGATTTTGTTCAACATATTATCTCGCGTATAGCTACTCGGCATCGCACGCTCACCTAAAATTCGGCGCACTCTAAATTGGTTTCCTTGACGTAATGCATCTACTAAATTTGTGACTGCGCTATCTGGTGAAATAAATGTCGCCTGACCTCCACGTTGAATTGTCAATACACTGTGCATTGGCTGATTTTTCGAACGAACATCTTCGATTGCTGCCCGCACCGGAAAACTGACCAGAAAAAACGTCGACATGGGTAAAAGATAATACAAAAATTGATGTGCTGTTTTCATCTCTATAGCTCCTGTGAAATACCCTATTTTTTCCGTTTGTCATCAGCTTCGTGAGGCATCCCGCCTCTACTCTGTTCGCCGCGCATGCTATGTGCCTGCACTTCCTGACGTGAGCCAGTTGGCGATAGAGGATGAGAGAACTGCCTTGCATTACTGATAGGTGCTGGAGACGGTTGCTGCTTTTGTTGCTGTTGCGGATGTTGTTGCAGATGTTGCATTTGTTGGCGCTGTGGTTGAACTGTAGGGACAGCAACTGGACGTTGCGGCAGTGGTGCGCCGCGAGGCGTGTCGATACGCGCAGGTCTGACGAGTCCAGGGTGATGATCCGACGGTAATGTTAAAGGTGTTCTTGAAGGCATCGAAGGAATCCGGCCACGAAAATTTTCACGCCCTACTGGCACAACGACCGGTGCTAAGAAATGATTACGTACATCTGGATTTCGATAGGCAACGCCTTGTCTATGTTGCGGGTTATGTTGCCACTGATTACCAATATTAGCCTGTCCGCGATTACCATGGCCGTACACCATCATGTGATGCGCATGCCAATCTGGACGAACATCCATAAACAAAGAACCGATGATTCCCACACCGATTCCAAATGCGATACCGCCTACAATCTCATGACTATATCCGTTAGATCTATAGATAGGAGGTGGCTGCCAGTAGATGGGACGATTGTCTGGCCACCACCACGTACCGTACACGACAGCTGGATTGTAATAGGGGACAAAGTAAACATCAGGGTTATCAGCATCGATCGAGACGTATCCATTATCAGTAACGATACGTTGCTGAGAATTGCTGATCAAATGTCCGGCAGCAATCGCTTTATTGCGCAAAGACTGCACAGTATCCATCACGTTCTGTTGCTGCGACAAAAAAGCGTCACCAAGTTGCTGTGTCCATGCCAGGTTTTGACTCATCATCAGCAAGACCGATGGGAATGGCAATAAGGCCTTCACACTCAAATCCCACTGTTGATTGTCGGATAATGCACTAATTTGCTCAGGGTGCATATTAGGATTCGCTTGTACCAACGCTTCAGCCTGCGACACCTCAAGTGGATAGGTCGAGGCTGTCAATATTTGACCTAATAACACATCTGGATATAAGGCAATCGGTGCCAATAATTGATCTAACTTTTGTTGACTCAAAACATCCTGCGCTCCAACAGGCAACACGAACAACATTGATAGCATCAGCACAACCACAAATGCGCTTTGAAATTTCGAACGTAAGCTATTTTTCATTTCCGCCTCCTGACGAGGATGTACAAATTCAGGATTAAATTCAGATTCAAATTCGAATTCAAATTCAAATTCAAATTCAGACTCCAAACATACACTTCACTGTCTAACGAAATGAAGGAAAACCATGCAACCTATAGATTGTTGTTACCTGAATGTCGTCCTTTGCTAGTTCCAAAAAAATGATCCCAGTAGGAACTGGTGACGCCAAAGCAACGATTAGCATGGACACAGTGATGCATTGCGTGCCATCGCTTACGCTTCATTAGCCACCGGTTACGGCTATGCCAATGATGTGTTGCATGATGGGTCACGCTATACAAGCCATAACCAATCACCACACCCAATGTCAGTGCCGAGGCATAAAACAACTCGCTCAAGAACAGCATTGGAATAAAAATCAGCAGAAAAATCACAAAGGCACTCACGATTGTGGGAGTACCTATACCAGCCTTTGGTTGGTCATGGTGACGTTGATGCCAGCGGCTGAAAGGTGGAATGCCATGGAGAATAAATCGATGTGAGAAATACTCAGTGAGGCTAGAAATCCCAATGCCAGTCAACACAATTGCAAGACCAATCCATCCTCGATCCGACGGGCAAATCAAGATCAATAGAACAATGAGAAATAATGTGCTAACGCCATAGAATAAAAAATCAAAAGTAATTTCACGGCGAGTCTGCTCAAGCTTGAAAATAGACATGGCAACCCTTGGTATTTGAAAAAAATTAATTTCTGAACTTGTCGCAATGCTTTTTTTACGGAAGAAAAAAACAAGGAGAACAATGCGAACAAGGAACGGAATAAGAATAATGAAATCGATAACATTTAATTTCCTATTTTATTTTTCTGTTACTTAATTTTCTGTACGCAATCCCACATTAAGCCTGTCTGCAAAGATTCAAATAACACCTCTGGATGAGAAAAATTCTTTGCACAATAGTCATTGAACTGCTGTGCAACAAATTGTTCGTCAACGTACAGACCCGAGAGACACCAACGCATAAGTTGAGTGTGATTCAAAACATCGAAGTCCCGGCAACCAGGTTGACAACAAAATCATGGTGTAGCGATGGGTTTTGTCAGATAGATGAATTTTGAAAAACGAAGGATCGGACTCGTTTCAAGTTTTTATCTCAAAAACGGCGAGTCAGTATATGGAGAGTTAAAAATGAACAAAGACCAATTCAATGGCACTGCCAAAGACATTGCAGGAAAAGTACAACAGGCAGCCGGAAAAATGACGGGAAACAAAGAACAACAAATCAAGGGTGCGGGTAAGCAAATTGAAGGAAAAATGCAAGAAACGAGAGGGGATTTAAAGCAAGCAGTGAATTCGGTGACCGCAAAAAAATAATCCCGGATTAGCGCCTTTTTAATGGTGTCATCGCACCATTAAAAAGCCTGATAGTCATCAAAATATGACTTCGTTAATCAGCGCATATAAAGAAATATCCTATGGGCTGTACATGACGAAATCGACATTTTTTCTACGGATAATCACAACGCGAGTTCAACTATGAAGTGCAACTGAAGATAAATGGTTAAAGGTGGGAAGATGCAGTAGCATCCGGCCTTCCAGACCTCCAAGTCAAAGTTGCCCGAAATGACATACACACATCTTACCCAAG
>NZ_JBMPPH010000067.1:0-13998 GCF_049340285.1 Undibacterium sp. SXout20W
TTACACAACAGGAGATTGATCACGCCATGAATAGACTGAATAATCGACCAAGAAAAAGGTTAGGATACCTTACACCCAATCAGGTATTCTTCAAAAATACGCTTGCACTTCAAAATTGAACTCGCGACTAGTTTTTTATCATGCAATGAAAACAAGTATAGGAATAAAATTTTGAATAAACAAATACAAAACTTTCAAAACTAACCAACCATCTCGTCAAAAAAATGCGTAGGCCACAGAAAATCAGACAACAAGCAAGCATACAAAGTCCGTGATCGTTTTTAAGCTCCAGTGTCTTTTTTTTTGAAAGCTGTCTCTTTTAGAAGAACCTGCCAACGCCTTCCCCGATGATGAGAAAGAAACTTGGCTGGTTATCCCAAAATAATAGGCTGCGCGCAGATGTCAGTTTTATTAGAAATCGAAAAATTGTCTACGACGTTAAACGCCGTATGCTGATAGCAATTCAGTTCCGCAAAGACTTGAATGAGTTCAATAAAGCGGTTTCATTGCCCATAAAAAACGCCGGCAATTTTAGCGATAACAACGACTATTACTTATTCGATGCCGACATTCGGGATAACTGACGATCTCACCTCAGTTCAATCCCATTGGTATGAACGGATTGCCAGTTTTAATTCTGCAAATGCATTATCCAATTCGACCATCAATGCACCGACATCCGAGCGACCTGCTTCTTGCCCGAGAACTTTTAAAACCGCCATGGTGCGCTCAGCAGAAAAGATTCCTAACATCCCCATCAGTGTATGAACATGACGCGGTAAATTTTCGAATGAATTTTGTTGAGCATCATCCTTTATTTGCTGCACGTAGGTGGGGGCTTCAAGTAAAAACAATTCAACAATTTTTTCAAAAATCACGCGATCTTCATCAAAGTTAATGCGTGCTTTAACAAAATCCGCAATGAGTAATTCTTCTTTTTCAGGTACTTTTTCTGCCTCTTCGGGAGCCCGAGTCTGACCTAACTTATTCAGCTCTCGCCATAAGGCCTCGGTATTAATTGGCTTACTCAAATAACCATCCATCCCTGCTGTCAAACACTTTTCGCGAGTACCTTCGACGACGTGCGCGGTCAATCCAATAATAGGAATATGACCTTTTGCTCCATTCTCTTCACGATGACGGATCTGCATCGTGGCATCAAATCCGTTTAACAATGGCATATCCACATCCATCAAAATCAAATCATAGTCACCAGTACGCCACTTTTCGATGGCAACAAGTCCGTTCTGTGCAATGTCAATGGTGTGGCCAAACTTGACTAGCAAGCCTTTAACCAACGCCTGATTAACTGCGTTATCCTCTGCTAACAACACATGTAGCTTGTGCGGCGCTTCAGGTAAAAATTGACGTGCAACACGGACAGGTTCTGATTTATCTTTGAGCCCTAATGTATTCATCATTGCGTCAAACAAACTGGATTGTGTGTAGGGTTTGAGCAGATATGTCGACACACCTAATTCACTGCATTTCACGGTGTCTTCGTGTTGTCGATCGGAGGTAAGCATAATAATGACAGACACGTCATCGATGTGTTGCATTCGTAGCGCATCAATCACAGAAAAGCCATCCAAATCAGGCATGCGGTTATCGAGCAATAAAAGTTTATAAGGTTCATTTGCCGTAGCCGCGCGGGCGACCTCTGTAATCGCCTGGCGTCCGCCTGCAACCGCAGTGGGAAGCATTCCCCATCGACGCAACAAATTTTCTGTCAATTGACGATGTGTTAAATTGTCGTCTGCGACTAACACGCGGATACCTTTAAGAGACATCGTGTCGTCTTGGATCAGCGAATTTTGTCTAACCCGTTCAAGCGCAACATTAATATAAAACGTGCTACCGTGACCTACGTCGCTTTCCAGTGAAATTTTTCCGCCCATCAAATGAACCAAGCGCGCTGAAATAGAAAGCCCAAGTCCCGTACCGCCATAAATTCGCGTGGTGGACGTGTCAGCCTGCGAGAACGAATCGAAGATCGCTTGAAATTTGGTCGCAGGTATACCTATACCAGTGTCTCTGACGGCAATAGACAGTAAAAGTACATCAGAATTGGATGGATCCACTGACCCCGTAGCTTTGATAACGACTTCGCCACTGTCTGTGAACTTGATTGCATTACCGATGAGGTTGACCAAAATTTGCCGCAGACGACCCGGATCACCAAGCAATATCTTCGGAATACTGGCATCAATGTCGATCAATAATTCCAGATTTTTTTTATGCGCACTTAATGCCATCGAACGCACGGTCTGAGACAGCATATCCAGCAAATCGAATTCAATATGATCGATTTGCATTTTCCCTGCTTCGATTTTCGAAAAATCGAGAATGTCATTAATAATAGTGAGTAAAGAATCGGCGGACAATTTCACCAATTCGAGATAGGTTTTTTGCTCTTCACTTAAATCCGTGTCCAGCGCCAATTCAGTCATGCCGATAATGCCGTTCATCGGCGTACGGATTTCATGGCTCATATTAGCCAGAAAATCACTCTTAGCACGACTAGCTCCTTCAGCTAGTTCTTTGGCATGATTTAATTGCGCTAACGATTGAATCCTTTCAGTGATATCCCGCGATGAATTAATCAATACAGTTTCGCCATCGGATTGATGTGCCATACCATTGATTTCCACATCAATAATACTTCCGTCTTTTCGTCGATGACGTGTGACAAAACGCGATAGCGTTTTTAAATTGAATTGCTGTTCAATGGCATTAGTCAATTCATCATCAGAAAGTTGGGCATCCCATAGTCTTGCGTGAGAACCGATAAGCGCCTCCCGCGGATACCCCAACATCGTACAAAATGAATCACTGGCCTCAATCAAAGTCCCATCACGTTTCAAAATGTGTAATCCATCGCTTGCGTTCTGTAGCAATGCGCGTCTTTTTTGATTTTCTTTTTCTACTTCTTTTTTGGCTGCTACTAATTCCTTGGTTCGCGCTTTTACCTCCTGGTTTATACGAGATGCATAACCGGATCCGATCAATAAGAGCGAACCAAGCAAACTAGTGCCTAGCATACCGACAACCAATAATGCCCAACTTTGCCAGTTGCGATGCGAAGCTAAGTAATAGGGCGTCGGTGCTGTTTCTATTTGATAGTGACGGCTACCAAAATAAAAAGAATACGCGATTAAATTTGTGCGATCTTGCGATTCGAAGTTGTCATAAATTGCTTTTTTTTCTCCCAGATCGATCAGCCTTGTATAGAGCATCGGGCGGGTTCTTTGCAGCACATTTTCCATGAAGTCTCCCATCCGCAACACCGTTAAAACGACATCCGATTGTGGATTACCTGGATCGACCGATAATATCAAAAGTACACCCGATTGCTGCTGACGCTCTTGCACCAATTTTATGGCCGCAGAAATGACCGTTCTGCCAGAAGTGATCGCTCTCTGAATCGCTTGGGATCGCACGGGATTAGAGGACAGGTCAAAGCCAAGCGCAGGTTCATTACCTGAAAGCGGCTCTACATAGGTGACTGGATAGTAAAAACTACGCACTTTGGAAATAACTAGTTTTCCTTGCGCATCGCGTTCCTTTAAGTCAAATTTTGGAACGTCTTTTCGTTGTAATTTTTTAAATTCTTCGCGTTGATTCTCGTTGATATGTGGCGCCCACTCTAATGCTTGAATCATAGGAAAATGAACTAATGATCGCTCAACAAAACGATGAAAACCTTCTCGTTTAACAGCGTAATTTTTATCTTGCATCATTAACCCTGCCATCTGCTCAAGCAGGGATTCTTGCTCACTTAATTTTGCCTGCAGTTCATTTTGTACATGCAACGAAGTTTTACGAAAATCAGTCAGTGAATCAGCGTACTCCCATTGATTAGCCTTAAAAAAAATAAGTACAAAAATCGAGAATGCTATGACGATGGGTAGTCCAACGGAAATTTTCCTTTGACGCCACAAATTTCGAGGCCCGCCAACGGCAATCAAAGACAATGGGAATAACAACATGGCGCCAAACGTATCGCCTACCCACCAAATAGCCCAGTTGGACAGAAAATTTTCAGAATTAAAAACACCGAGCGCCAGTAGGCTGGTACTAGAAAGAGACGAGCTAACGAGACAAATCACAGGCGTCAACAAAGAAAAGCGAACAATTTCTCCGATACGATCCAGACGCATGGGATAACCAATCGCTTTTTTCAACAACCAACTTCCCAAGCCGGCTTGTAAGGAAGAGGCTAGCGCGATAAAGATTGCTGAAACATACCCGATTGCATCGGGTAATTGGCCCAAACCATCAGCGATCCAAAGGTGAGTGATCAACGCTCCAACAAACACTGCAGGTATTTGGCTTAGACCGCCAACATAGACTGCGGCTAGAGCGATGCCTGCGGGTAGGAAAATTGGTAACGCAATACCAGGAGAAACTGCCAGCATCGCTCCAAATTTCCCGAAGACGACGTACAAGAAGGCGACACCCAAAGATAGAAGCAGAACTCTCATCGTTGATCGTTTTTCATTGTGGTGATTTAACATCATTTCTGAGTCATTGCATTAAGCAGTCGGATCAGTCGGATCAGTCCAATTAGGATGCAGAGAAAGCATCTGCCATCTTAGTTATTTTGGCAACTAATATCAGTGCCTGAGTGTACTTTTAACGTTTGCAAACAGGTAAATATTATGTTTATTAAAAATACACTTTGCCCTCTTTCTTCACTATTTTCCGCGATGATCTGCTGGGTGAACTAACGTTTCACGACAATTCACGATGCGCACCGACCAAAGTTATTGTGCACACGATTTTAAACAACAATATTTCATTAAGGAAACAAAATATTGTTAATCAACATTTTCTTACAAAACCAAAGAAAAGGAATCGCAGTTATAAAAGTTACTTTATTTTCAATGAACCTTATCCAAAAACAGCGTTGTCACCGCATTTCCTAAAGATTTTTCGAGTAACATATCAACGATGTATTTTTTGCAAAAATCTTAAATTGTCTTGTGTATCTCGCTGTCATAACCAAGAATTTTATAAAGCACTTTTATAAAATCCATACATGCCGAGCAAAAGGTTTAGTCATTTAGATTAAATAATTCATATTTTTACAAATTCATAAAAAATGTAGTTAAAAAGCTACTTCGAATAATCTTGAATCGAGTCTGTTAGCAATAACGTGTTAATGCCTTAGCATTTTTTCATGTCGATGATCTCCATCGACTAAAACGTCTCGTCGAATTTAATCGTGTTGTAATCACAAATTTATTGCATCGATACTTTGGCACTTGCATCATACGTAATGGTCAAAGTTCGTTCCCGAACAGACGATCGGACGACATTCATCGAGTATCGATCCCACAGAAAATGCGGGGTACAACCGATGTCACATAGTAACGTCAACGACGGATCAAACTCACGCATGCTGTTGGCTCGCACGGGTTCTATGGCGACGCTTATCACCTCGTTGGTGCTTTGTGCATGTGCCTCTCCGACTTCCCAGCCGTCTCCGGCTCTTTCATTCGCGATACCACTAAATTGGTCTAATCCAGCGACGATGGGTGACGACTCGTTGACAACGTGGTGGATCAGGTTTGACGATCCTGTTCTCAATCAACTGATAAGCCAGTCACTCAACAACAACCAGACAATAAAAATCGCTCAGACCGCGTTGCGCCAGGCATGGGCACAGCGTGATATTGCAGAAGCAACGTTACTGCCGACTTTGGACGGATCTGCGTCTGTACAACGCAATCGATTGAATGAAACCAATAACAATTTATTTCAGATGGGTGCGGCTGCAAATTGGTCACCTGATATCTTTGGCGGCGCAAGAAGCGGACGTAATGCCGCCGAAAACGCTGCGCTATCCAGCAACGCATCACTCGGCGACACAAAGGTCATGATTGCCGCCGAAGTAGGGTTGACTTATATCAGCCTACGCGACACCCAGACCCGCTTCGCCATCGCACGACAAAATCTGACAAACCAAGAAGAAATACTGCAAATTACAGAATGGCGCCAGAAGGCGGAACTGTTGACTATTCTTGAAGTCGAACAAGCTCGCACCGCCGCTGAGCAAACGCGGGCACTCATGCCGCAATTACAGATTTCTATTTCTCAAAATCAGTATGCTCTGGCTCTGTTGACTGGCCAACCACCGCAAACACTGGAATGGATGTTATCGGCAGCACAGCCGGTGCCGCAGGCTAAGGTTGAACTTGCGGTCCATATACCCGCCGATACGCTGCGCCAGCGAGCCGATATAAAAGCGGCTGAATACAATGTGCTGGCAGCACGCGAGCGCGTCAATCAGGCCGAAGCAGCGCGGCTGCCGAGCTTCGCACTCGGCGGTTCAATCGGCCTGAGTGCATTAACAGCAGGCATGTTGACCAATGGCGCGTCAGTGATCAGTTCGCTGATTGGTGAAGTTACCTTGCCAATTTTTGATGGTGGCGCAAAACGTGCGCAAGTTAGCTTGCAGCAAGCAGCGTTTGATCAGGCACATTTGACGTATGAAACAGCCGTGTTGACTGCCTTATCTGATGTAGAAAATGCCCTGCTTGCATTGCGCAATGATCAGTTGCGATATCACAGTCTGGCTATTGCAAGTGAATCCGCCGCCATTGCGTCTCAACTTGCAAACCAACGCTATCGCAGTGGAATCGTTGATTTTCAGGTCGTATTACAAACCCAACTTACCCAACTTATGACGCAAGATGCCGTCGCCAGTGCATACGCCGTTGTCAGCAGCGATCAAATTCGACTTTACAAGGCGCTTGGTGGGGGATGGCAATCTGAAAGTGAAACGAATCTCATAAAAAATGCGAGGTCTGAGATGTCAATAAAAAATCCAACAAAAAATGAGTCTAACCTGATCGCAATCCCATGAAGAAATCCGCCCCAACGACAGACACGCAGTCGCACGATGCTTTGCTCCTGGCGGCACCGTCGGAAAGCAAAGAGGCACACAACATCGAACCAGCACAAATAACGCAGACGACACAGTCTACACAATCTACGCAGGCCGCGGGGAACGCGCAGACGTCAAAAATTGATGCAAGTTTGCCAGCGAAAGATCGCGGCAAAATCGATATAAGTACCCTGCTTGCCGAACCGGGTTTTAAATCCTGGTACCGTCGTCCATTGGTCTGGTGTAGCATGCTGCTCGTGCTATTCATTGCAGGCATGATCTGGTGGTGGATGGCACGTAATGCGCAAAACGCGCTACCGGTCTACAACACCCAAGCAGCGACGCGTGGCAACATCACCTTGACCGTGACCGCCAACGGTACGCTACAACCTATTCGTTCAATTAACATTGGTAGTGAACTTTCCGGCACGGTGCTCAAGGTCAATGTTGATGTCAACGATATCGTTAAAAAGGGCGAAGTGCTGCTGGTGCTCGATCCGGCGAAATTGAATGACCAGATTTTGCGCTCCACTGCCACGCTGGATGCGGCGAAATCCAAAGTTGAACAGACTTCGGCCACGGTCAGAGAAGCCACGGCAAGTATGGCGCGGCTGACTGAGGTCGCCATCCTCTCCGCAGGTAAAGTGCCCTCCAAAGCCGAACTTGATACCGGTCGTGCAACGCTGGATCGCGCCAAAGCCGACGATCTCAGTGCCCAGGCCGGTGTGAACGATGCAAAAGCCGCACTATCAACTGATCAGATCACACTGTCCAAGGCCTCCATCAAAGCCCCTGCCGACGGCATCATACTGACCCGCACCGTCGATCCCGGCAATGCGGTAGCAGCCTCGTTACAAGCCGTCACGCTGTTCACGTTAGCTGACGATTTGAGCAAACTACGTCTGTGGGTATATGTTGATGAAGCCGACGTCGGCGCCGTCAAGGTCGGGCAGAATGCGACATTCACCGTCAGCGCTTATCTGAGCCGTAAATTCCCCGCCAAAATCACCCGCGTTGGCTTTGGCTCTACCATTACCGATGCTGTTGTCACTTACCTCACATATCTTGATGTCGACAACACCGATATGAGTCTGCGCCCTGGAATGACGGCAACAGCTTCGATTATCGCCGCGCAGCGCAATAACGTGTTGCTGGTTCCAAACACGGCATTGCGCTTCATGCCAGGCACCGCGTCAAGCGCAACCAAACCTGGCATGGCGTCGAGTCTGATTCCACACATTCCAGGCAACACCAATCGCAAGTCAGCCGCGGCTGGTGCCAGCACGGCACTCGCCAAGCAATTATGGGTGCTGCGTGACAAAGTAGCAGTTGCTGTAGCGGTCACACCGGGCATCAGCGACGGTCATATGACAGAAATCACAGGCGGTGATTTGCAGGCGGGCATGCTGGTCATTACCGATCAAACTAGTACCAAAGCTAAATGAACAGCGCCACTCCCCTTATTAGTTTGCGTGGCGTGACCAAGCGCTACGGCAGTGGTGCGGCCGAATTGATGGCATTAAAGGGAATCGACCTCGATATTCAAGCAGGAGAATTTGTCGCCATCAGTGGCCCCAGTGGCTCTGGCAAATCGACTGTAATGAATATTCTGGGATGCCTCGATACACCGAGTAGCGGGCAGTATCTATTCAAAGGTGCCCATGTTGAAGCGCTGTCTCGCGACCAGCGCGCGCGCCTGCGCCGCCAGTATCTTGGTTTTGTCTTTCAGGGATTTAATCTGCTTGCCCGCACCTCTGCGCAGGAAAACGTTGAACTACCGTTACTGTACCGTGGCGATAGCGCCAGCGTGCGCCGGGCTGCTGCAACGGTGGCGCTTCAGTCCGTTGGGCTCGGAGGTTGGGAAAGCCATACCCCATCCGAATTATCTGGTGGCCAACAACAACGCGTCGCCATCGCTCGCGCTATTGTCACCCAACCAGATGTGGTACTAGCAGATGAACCCACCGGCAATCTCGATACCCAGCGCAGCCATGAAATCATGGGATTGCTGATGGCACTCAACCGCGATCATGGCATTACGGTACTCATGGTAACGCACGAACCTGACATGGCAGCCTATGCCCGCCGCATGGTGATGTTCGTTGATGGGCGCATCGCCAGGGATGAAATTAATCCGCATCCAGCGACAGCGGCACCACCATCCCTGAATCCCAACGAAAGCACCTAATGCTGTTTTCCGTATTCATCCTCGCACTACGGTCGGTGCAGCGCAATTTGCTGCGCTCGTTTCTGACTATTTTAGGTATCGTCATTGGCGTATCCGCCGTCATTACGATGGTGACGCTGGGTAATGGCGCGACGCAAGCGATCAATACCCAAATATCCAGTCTGGGGGCGAATCTGTTGATTGTCAGCCCCGGTCAACGCGGGCCCGGTGGCGGTGGTTCGGGAGCAGGCAGTGCTGGTATTCCTCACTTTACGGATGCCGATGCTGACGCGATTGCCGCGCAGATAGGTGGCGTAGCACAAGTAGCGCCTTTAGGCCGTGCCAGCGTCACCGTCATTGCGAACGGCCGCAACTGGATTACCAGTGTATCTGGCAGCACCAATGAATGGTTTAAAACCGGCAACTGGACGCTGGCCAGTGGTCGCGAATTCGATCCGGATGAACAACGCGCTGGGTCCGCCGTGTGCATCATCGGTGAAACAGTACGTCGCGAAATTTTTGGTGGCACGCCGGGCAAAACAGGCTTAGGAGAATTATTGCGTGTCAAACAATTTTCCTGCAACGTCATCGGCATTTTAGGTAGCAAGGGACAGAGCGGCATGGGTGATCAGGATGATACCGTCGTGGTGCCATTGAATACACTACAGCGCCGTGTAACAGGGTCACATCGGGTCGATATGTTGATGGTCTCCATGCAAGAAAACGCCGATAGCGCACCACTCAAAGCAAGCCTGCGTCAGCTCATGCGCGAGCGCCGGAAATTGGCTGAACACGATGATGACAACTTTAATATTTTCGATACGCAACAGCTCGCCGAAACACTCTCCAGCACCATGGGTGTGCTGACCAGTCTGCTGGGTGCCGTGGCTGCAGTGAGTCTGTTGGTAGGTGGCATAGGAATTATGAATATCATGTTGGTCAGCGTCACCGAACGCACGCGTGAAATCGGCCTGCGGCTTGCCGTAGGCGCACTGGAAAAGGAAGTGCTTTTGCAGTTTCTGATTGAAGCCATGGTGCTATCGGCGCTCGGCGGCTTAGTGGGTGTCGTGATCGCCACTATCGCTTCGTATTTTCTGGCAGGGCTGATGAAGGTACCTTACGCATTTGATCCCACGATCAATCTGCTTTCATTGGTATTCTCTGCGGGCATTGGAATACTTTTCGGCTATTTTCCGGCACGCAATGCCGCTCGCATGGATCCTATCGTTGCACTACGACATGAATAATTTTTACTCCGCCTCAGGCTGAATCTTGAACCGCCTTGGCACGGATGAATTGATGACAAAACACAAGTAGCCCGCTGACTGCCGCAATCGTCACACACAAATACCCCAGCGGTGGTGCATCGAAGCGAAACAATGCGCTCATGTATGGCACATACAATACCAGCCCCAACATCAATAACGCGAACCCAACCACACTCCACAACGCCGGGTTATGCAATCGCACCGATTGAAGTAGCGGCAATGACCTCGACCGATTAATAAAAATCAGCCAGATATCGCCGACAATCATGCCACTAAAAGTCAGCGCACGTGCTTGAGCAACAGTCAATCCAGCCCATTGCGCCGACAGATAAACCGCCAGCAATACCACTAACAAAATCACACCTTGCTTTAACCCCAGCATCAACAATTCAGTGTTAAATATTTTTTGATCGGTGCGTCGAGGAGGTCTGTTCATGACATCAGCTTCTTCCGGTTCCGCTTCAAAAACGATAGAACAAGTCGGATCGATCATCAATTCAAAAAAAACGATATGCACAGGGAGCAAGATCAATGGCCATCCCATCATGACTGGCAGCATCGACATGCCAGTAATCGGGATATGGGCAGCAACCACGAACACAACTGCCTTGCGGATATTATCGACAATACGCCTGCCGAGCGCGACGGCAGCGACAATGGCATTAAAATCGTCATCCAACAGCACCAGTGCTGCCGATTCGCGCGCGACGTCGGTGCCGCGCCCGCCCATCGCGATGCCAATATGTGCCGCCTTGAGTGCGGGTGCATCGTTGACGCCGTCACCGGTCATGGCAACGACTTCACCGTTGGCTTTAAGTGCTGTGACCAATCGCAGTTTTTGTTGCGGTTGTAAGCGGCAAAACACATTGACCTGCGCCAAGCGCTTTTGCAGTTCCACATCGTCAAGCGTATCGAGATCCACTCCTGTCATGACGGCACTGCCATTGGCGATGCCGCATTGGCGGGCAATACTCATCGCAGTGGCCGGATAATCACCGGTCATCATCACGACACGAATACCCGCCGTATGACATTGTGAGATTGCCGCACTGACGCTGGGTCGAAGCGGATCAGCCAGCGCGATCAAACCAAGAAACTTGAACTCAAAATCATGCTGAATATCTGGCAGCGCATGTTGCTGAAAACTCGCCTTAGCGACTGCCAGGACGCGCAATCCCTGACTTGCGACCTGATCGACCTGAGCATTAATACTTTGCGTCTCATCGTCTGATAAATGGCACAAATCAATCATCGCTTCCGGTGCCCCCTTAGCGGCAATCACATAATCAACGCCATCAGGAGAATGCCAGACCCGCGACATCGCCAGCAATTGCGGCGACAGCGGATACTCTTCCACCAATGTCCAACGATCATGAATATGCTCCGTACCAGCGAGTGCGGTACGACCTGCTTCCTGAATCGCTTTTTCCATCGGATCAAAGGGGTCGCGTTGACTCGATAGCATAGAAAATTCCAGCGTTTCATGAAAAATTTCTAAAAAATCTGCCGGTGTTTTCACGCTTGAATCAACAAAAACATAGGTCTGGTCTTCTACGACGATCTGCGCCAAAGCCATGCGATTTTGTGTCAAGGTACCCGTTTTATCAACGCACAATACGGTTGCAGCGCCCAGCATTTCAATCGCAGCAATGCGGCATGTCAGCACTTGCTTTCTGGCGATCCGCCACGCACCAAGACCCAGAAAGATAGTCAAAATCAACGGCAACTCTGCTGGCAACAGTGACATCGCCATCGTCAAACCTGCCAGAATACCGTTCAGCCAATCGCCACGCGTAACGCCGTACCAGATCGTCAGTACTAAAACCAGAACAATGCTGGAAACAGAAATGACTCTGACCGCATGCGCTGTCTCATTTTGCAAATGACTGGGTTCCGCTTCCAGCGTGAATAATGCTTTGCCAATACCACCAAGAACAGTTTTAGCACCGGTCGCCTCTACCCGAGCTTTTCCCTTACCCTGCACCACCAGCGTCCCCGAATACAGGTACGGGTGATCATCGCCGCCAGGTGCCGCAAATCTGGGCATCGCTTCGCTGCCGGGCACCTTGCGCACCGGGATGGATTCACCACTCAACAACGACTCATCAATCGTCATGCCCAAGCTGTCGAGCAAAAATAAATCAGCCGGTACGCGATCACCTTCGGTCAAAAAAATGATATCGCCGCGTACGACTTCTCGACCAGGTATCCGCTTTTGCTCGCCATCGCGCAACACCAGTGCGTGTGGGCTAGACAAGTCACGCAATGCTTCCAACGCACGTTCACTCTTGCGTTCTTGTACAAAACTCATGCTCATAATGATTACCACTGAGCCCAACAAAATAGCGGCATCCTGCGTGCTGCCCAACACCAGATAAATGCTGCCACAAGCGATGAGCAAGATAAACATCGGTTCACGCACGATAGTCCAGGCGATCCCCAGCAGTGAGCGCGGCCTCGCGGTTGGCAATTCATTCACCCCGTCACTGAGCAGACGACGCTGCGCTTCCGTTGTGCTAAGCCCAGTGAGTATGTTCGTGGTATCTGGCATGTGGTTCCCGGCAATCTTGAAGTGTCTGAGAATCAAAACGCTATACAAATGGAGATGGTGCGTCTGTGCACTAACGCGCTGTTGGACAAGCCTGAGCGAAAGATTTGATGATGCTCACCTTCCACTCTGAAAAAAATCTATTAGACCCCTGAATGTGAACCGCTTTGCATTTTATGCATACTTTGTTGGGATATGTCTGCGTTGGCTGCCCATCATTCACCTCGGGCGCTTTTTTTAACTGAGGTGACAATCGTCGATGAGCACAACTTGTTGCAGCCGCCCAAATTCATGCGGAACCAATACTAAAAGTATTATTTTTTGGTACCGTACAGTGAGTATCATATTTCAAAAAAAACAATGATACAGTTTGAAGTGTCATTGCTTCCAAACAATTCCGAGTTAGTCCAATGATGAGAACAGTCATTGCTATTGCTGTCGCTCTGTTTTAATAAAGGTTATGCGAATGGACAAGCGACGGGCAGCTGCTGGGATTCACGATTGTTATCCAATGGTGTAAATAAAATTACAGCCATTTTTTCGGCTCTCGAAAGAGTTTATTTGCGGAGCAATTTTCTACTGGAGTTAATATTTTATGAAAAAGTTTTTTAGTGTGTACGCTATATTTTTATTTTTTTTGGGTGGATTAACGACATGGATGAATAATGCAGAAGCACAATCTGTATCGGAGCGTAATGGATTCGTTGCAGAAAAGCCTTTCATATACATAAAACAAGCATTTCTTGTTCAGGACAATGAAAAAGAAATTGTGGAAGAGATTAGAAGTGCGAGCACTTCCATTGCTTTATTTGCAATGGAATTAATGGCAACGACAGCAAATTCTTCCAAAGACTCTCTGAAGCATGTACTACCCGATTCACGCGAGCAACTACGTTTACTTCCGGAAGCAAGCAATGGAACAGATCGGTATATTTTCTCAGTCTTCTATTGCTGGAAATTGATCGCTCCCGATCAATTACAGGTACAGATTGAATGGCCCCCTATGTCAGGATAGATGTCGCGTCAATTAATTCACATCAACCGTATTGGGGCGGAGTAAAGACATGCAGTGAATCGTTATCCAGCAGAACGCAAGGAGGCCATCCTTAAGCAGATGATGCCG
>NZ_JBMPPH010000068.1:0-13904 GCF_049340285.1 Undibacterium sp. SXout20W
TTGAGAAGCATGGCTTTGTCGAAGAAGCGCATGGCAGCAGCTTTATCGCGTTTAGTAGTTAAAAGAAAATCGACGGTTTGTCCCTCTTTGTCGACGGCACGATACAAGTATTTCCATTGTCCATTGAGGGGGTGCGGATAAAAACTTGGACTGATTTATGTCGTTAACCCGAGACTCTCGCGATATTCTAGTGGACTGCGAGAGCCAAGGGAAATTTTAATCCGTTTTTCGTTGTACCAACGAATGTATGAGTCAAGTACCTGAATAAACTGCTCAATGGTAGTCGCTTGCCATTCCCTAAGATAGAACATTTCTGTTTTCAGCCGCCCGAAGAATCCTTCGCATGCCGCATTATCAGGCGAGCACGCTTTACGCGACATCGAACGAATCAACTTTGCATCGCTGATCCGCGATAGCCACCCAGGCCAGCGATAATGAGCCCCACGATCAGAGTGAACGATGGGCCGGTCGTTGCTATTGGCCACCGTCTCGATGGCGGCATCCAACATCGTGTTGACAAGCTTTGCGTCTGGACTCGTGCCGATTGACCAACTGATGACCATGCCATCGAAGCAATCAATCATCGGCGATAGATATACCTTGCCGGCCGGGATTTGAAATTCCGTGATGTCGGTGAGCCAATTCTCATTGGGGACTGCGGCACGGAAATCGCGATTGATTACATTCTCTGGTGCAGGGCAGATTTCTCCCAGGTAGGAACTATAACGGCGTCGCTTGACCTTGGCGACGATCAAGCGTTCTTGCTTCATCAAACGCTGCACGACCTTTTCCGAGAGGAAGACCTGCTGCTTGCCCAGTGATGCCTGTATCCGACGATAGCCGTAGCAACGGTGATTGAGTTCAAAAATCTCAGTGATGGTGCTACGCACACCACCATATTTGTCAGCAAGCTGCAATCGGGCCCGATGATAAAAGTAGGAGCTGCGTGCTAGACCCAGCTTAGTAAGAAGTTCTGGTAGTGCATAAGTCTCTCTCAGGGCATCAACTAACATCGTCTTCTCCTGATTGCGCAGAAGGTGCAGGTCGATGCCCTGGCCTTTTTTTATTATTTCGTTGGCCTTCTTTAAGAGATCATGTTCTAGCTGCAGATGTCGGATGTCACGTCGAAGCGATTCGATTTGTCGCTCCAGTTCCGCACGTTCAGGTTCTGGCGGTGAGTCTTTGTGGCATTTCATGGATGCTAGGGCCTCACGGCCAAGTAGTTGATTTGTCCATTTATATAGCGTCGTCCTGTCCACGTCCAGCTTTTGTGCAACTACTTGCGCGCTTTCTTGTCGTGTGCAAAGTTCAATGACCGCTGCCTGCTTGAACTCTTGGGGATGTAATAGTCCCGAGGCTTTGCCAACAATCCGCTTCTCTGTTTCGGGGTGCAGTTCATTGATCCAGTCGCTCAGTGTCTTTCGCCCGGGATAACCCAATGCCTTGACCGTGGCAGCAATGCAGCAACCGTGGTTAAAGTAATGTTCAACGACGTCTTTCTTCTGCTGCTCAGAATACGTCGGTTTCATGCGCGCGTAGCTTTCCGGCAAATCACGACATTCTTCGAATTCCAGATGCCAGCTCTTGAGAGCATTCTTTGTAGGGTAACCCAGCTGTAAGATGGTCGGCGCAGTGCGCTTCCCAAATTTGATGTAGAGCTTTACTGCTCTAATGCGATCTTCGTATGAATACATGAACTACCTCCAAGTAGTCCAAGTTTTTATCCGCACCCCCTTAGTGAAGTGAACCCTTAAAGTTGGATGCCTTTATTTTGAAATGTTCGGAATAGGCAAGCGCATTTGAGCCGTCCCAGATCTGACCATCAATTAATTGACTTGCGGTCGCTTCTGGTGGCGTCGAAACGAGATTTAGCTGTCGTGCAGCGTTCGCATAGTGAGTGGTTTGACAAACGTGATTCACTATGTGGTTCCATTCATTGGTTGATTTTAGTAAACCCCAGCGATAAAACTGACTGAGAAACCACAGGCCGTCTGTTGGCAAAGGATAGTTTGATTTGCCATCGGTAAAGAAGCTGACTGGTGATCTTGGAGGCATTGCATTTTGTTCGCCACTATCGATAGCATGCGTGATAAGACGTGAATGAATTAAGTCCGCTGAAAGCTTGAGATATTCCGGCTTTGCTAACCAGGTACTCAGTTGTATTTTGTTATTAGCGTTTTCTATCCATTGGCACGATTCCAGAATTGTACGAATTAATGCTTGAGCTGTATTTGGGTAAAGTGCCGTAAACTCACGACGGCAAGCGAGCGCTTTTTCTGGATGATTGTGCCAAATCTGGCTGCTGCTCACGATTGTGCGTCCGCATCTATTGTGTTCTGCGACAGCGTGCCATGGTTCCCCGGCACAAAACCCATCCAACTCACCTTGCGCAAGGGCGTCTGGCATTTGTGAAGGAGGAATCACGATGCTCTCAATATCTGTAAGAGGGTGAACATCATTTGCCGCCAGCCAATAATTGAGCCACATTGCGTGTGTTCCAGTGGGAAAAGTTTGTGCGAAGATAGCTTTTCTGCCGATTGAGCTCAAGGCATTTTTTAATGACTGACCACGTTGTAGCAGATCGGCTAACCGATTGGATACCGTGATTGCCTGTCCATTCCTATTTAAGGTCATCAATATCGCCATGTCGGCTTGCGGGCCACCTAATCCGATTTGTACACCATAGACCAAGCCGTACAGAGTTTGTGCCGCGTCCAGTTCACCTGACAGTAATTTGTCGCGAATCGCAGCCCATGATGGTTGTTTGCAAAGTTCCAGCGTTAGCCCATGATGGTTGTCAAAACCCATTTGCTTAGCGACGATGAAAGGTGCACTGTCTATCAGTGCGACATAACCAACGCGCAGATGAGGTCGTTCCGGTGGCAAAAATGGCGTTGAATCTGTCATAGTAGTCAATGTGCTCATGTGAGTTTCTCTTAAGTCAGCAAGTCAGCCATGGCAATAATCTGGCGCGCAATTTCTGCAATTTTCAGTCCTTGCTTCATGGATTGATTGCGTAGCGTTTCGTAAGCCTCTGCTTCGCTCATTTTCCTTTTATCCATCAATAGACCTTTAGCCCGATCAATGACTTTGCGGTCAGCGAGTTCATTTTCGACGCTTGCTAAACGTTGTCGTAATTTTGACTCTGCCGCAAAACGTGCTAAGGCAACCGTTAAGATGGGCGCCAGTCGCTCAGGTGCCAGGCCATCCACCACATAGGTAGTCACGCCGGCACCGACGGCAGCACTGATCAGATGTTGATCCGCATCGTGGCTGAACATCACCACAGGACGCGGCGCTGCATCATGCATGAGCGCCAGTTGCTCCAGCGTGTCGCGTGAGGGGGACTCGGTATCCACGATCACGATATCCGGCTTTTGTAGTTTGACGGCTTCTGACAACGCCCGTGAGGTCACAACCAAAGGCAGCACTTCATAGCCGCTCTCGTTGAGCGCCTGACAAAGTTCACCAATAGGCTTATCGGTATCGTTGATGAGAAGAACGCGCAGCATGAAATGTGTCGATTGATGTCAATAAGTAATGAATCAGTAAAATACCGGATCCTGATGCACTGATTCAGCGATGTTACGTTGACCTAAGCATAGTTCATGCCACATTCAATTTGGTGAGCATATGTTTTATCTCCGGCAGGCAAGAGCCACAAACACTGCCGCACCCTAATGTTACTTTCAGTTGGGTTAATGTCGCCCCTTGGGTAATCGCATTTTCTATACGTGAACCTTTCACTTGCATACACTGACAGACAGTTCGGTCTGTCTGTTGGGCTGATGTCTGACGTGAAAAAATTGCCAGCCGTGAACCTTGCCAAGGCATATTTTGGCGAACATGATTCAAAGCAAAATCTGCGCTTTTGATATCACCAGAAAATACAAAACCTGCGAGATGCCCGTTTGTCCATGTCGCAAGCTTGGCGATATTGCGTTGCTCATCACGATATTCGAGCGTGTCCGGTCCAACAGAAAAATCTAATACATCAAACACCCGTTCCAGCCATCCTGACCGAGGGACAAGGTCGGCTGCATGGAGTATCAATACATCAGACTCGATGGTGATAGAGGCATACGCACATTCCCTCAATAATGGCTGTACCCGGGATTGCATGTTAAGTATGTCGCCACGCCGGGCTGCCATCATTCGCCAAGGAAGCTCTGCTGCTTCAATGCGTACTGCAGCATGCTTTAATTCTGGCTGGAATGAACGGCGATCTACTTTGCCAGTGATCACTTCATTGATACCGCCGCTATTCAAATATTGACCATTCCAGTGCATTGCCGCGAACACCGTTCCAGATTTAACTTCGTCGGACAGTCGCAAAGGCAAGGTCATTTTCGCTTGCTTATTGCTGATGGTGACGAGTTGACCCTCTTTGAATCCCCGGCGTTCAGCGTCTTTGGGGTGCATGGTCAATGCAGGTTGCGGTTCGTGAGAAAAGGCCTTGGCGACGCGGCCACTGCGGCTCATTCCATGCCATTGATCGCGCAGTCGCCCAGTGATTAAGTGAAAGGGAAAGCGTGCATTGGTGACTTCTGCCACCGCTTGATATTTGGTGATATGAAATTGCGCACGGCGATTGTCGGTATGAAATAAGCCATCGACATAACGACGCGCCTGTCCCGTTTCTTGTCCGGCTTTGAACGGCCATTGTTGTGGTCCTTGCTTATCTAAAACCGCATAACTCAAACCACCAATATCCAGATCGCGACCGATAGTGAGCTTGCGGTGTTCATTAAATATGGATTCAGGTGAGGTAAATGGAAAAAGATCGGGCAAATCGGGTTGCAGTTGCGCTTGCATTCGACGCGCGACGTTATTTGCTATCCACCAATCGGGTTTAGCGTCACCAGGCGGTGAAATTGCCTGGCGCACTAAGGAAATGCGTCGCTCTGAATTAGTGACTGTTCCCGTTTTTTCTGCCCAACTACTGGCAGGCAAAACAACATCGGCAAAAGGCATGGTATCGGTTTGCATAAAGGCTTCTTGCACGACGACAAATTCAGCATGCTGTAGTGCTTGACGAATTTTTTCTGCATCCGGCATGGAGTGCACAGGATTGGTGCAAACTATCCATACTGCTTTAACTTTACCCTCCAAGATTGCATCAAACATCGCCACAGCAGGCAAGCCTGGTTTATCGGACAGTTGCTCAACATCCCATAGTGCCTCGACTTCTGCACGATGGCCGGGATTGCTGATTTCGCGGTGTGCTGCCAGCATTGTCGCCATGCCGCCGACTTCGCGTCCTCCCATGGCATTCGGTTGGCCTGTCAACGAAAATGGGCCTGCACCTGGCCGGCCAATTTGACCAGTTGCTAAATGCAAATTAATCAAGGCGATGTTTTTGTCTGTGCCATGGCTTGACTGATTCAAACCCATGCAATACAGCGACAATGAGGCAGGGGAGGCGGCAAACCACTCCGCTGCCAGAATCAGGTCTTTTTCGGTGATGCCACAGATTTCTGCTGCAATGCGTGGCGTGTATTCCCGTACCAGATTTTTAACTGCAGCAAATCCATCCGTACTGCGATCGATGAAGCCGGTATCAATACTGGCTTCCCAGATTAAATGGTGCAACATGCCATTGAAGAGGGCGACATCCGTGCCAGGCTCGATTGCCAGGTGCAGGTCCGCCATGGCTGCCGTATCGGTGCGGCGCGGATCGATGACGATCCATTTGATATCCGGATTTTTTTCACGTGCTGCCTCCAGCCGACGGAACAAAACCGGATGGGCGTACGCCATATTGCTACCTGCGAACAGCACCGTTTTCGCATGCTCTACATCCTCATAACATCCGGGCGGTGCATCTGCGCCAAATGCCATTTTGTATGCAGTGACGGCGCTGGACATGCACAAGCGGGAATTGGTGTCGATATTATTAGTGCCGATCAACCCTTTGGCGAGTTTGTTAAAGACGTAATAATCTTCGGTGAGCAATTGTCCTGAAACATAAAATGCCACGGCATCAGGGCCATGCAGACGCGCAATGTCAGCAAAGCGTTGAGCCACCGTTTCCAGCGCCGATTCCCAGTCCACTTGGCGGCGCGGTGAATGACGATCCAGACGTATTTCGGGATACAGGGCACGTCCGACGTCACTAGCTACTGTTAATGGTAGTGACAAGCCTTTACTGCACAACCGTCCAAAATTTGCAGGATGAGCGGGGTCACCTTGAATTCCAATGACGCGGTCACCTTCCGATTCGATGAGGACGCCGCATCCAACGCCGCAATAGCAGCAGGTTGATTTTGTAATGGTAGGCATTGTGGTCATGTCACTGTTCCAGCTAGGTTAATGCAAGAAAAACATGGCCTGATTCGACTTTGACAGGAAAGTGTCGGGCGCACCCGACATCGGGCGCCTTGGCTTCGCCCGAGCTCAAATCGATTTGCCAGCTGTGCAACGGACAAGTCACCGATTGTCCATGAACGATTCCCTGAGAAAGTGGACCTGCTTTATGAGGGCAGCGATCAAGCAGTGCAAAAACGGTGTTATCAGCTGTACGGAACACAGCAATATTTCCGCTGGCGCGTTCAATCAGACGAGAACCTAGTAATGGGATATCGTCGACCTGACAGATGTTGATCCATGTATCTTCGATGGTCATGTCCATTTTTATTTCCTTAAGCGATGACTTTTAACGGAATGAATTCATGTCGTTGTGCGCCTTTAATTCTGGCTGTCCAAGGATCTGGTAATCCTTCCAAGGAATAAAGTAACCGCTCATGCAACGCTTTTCTTTGGGCATGATCGTTCACGATTTTTGCTTTGATATAGTCGAGGCCGACGCGGGCAATATAATGCACTGTGCGGTCAAGGTAGTAGGCTTCCTCACGGTATAGCTGCAGAAATGCGCCGGAATATTCTTTGACCTCGTCCGGTGTTTTTACTTTGACTAAAAACTGCGCGACTTCGGTTTTGATACCGCCGTTTCCGCCAACATACAATTCCCAGCCGCTATCAACCGCAATCACACCGACATCCTTAATGCCCGCTTCAGCACAATTGCGAGGGCAACCAGAGACCGCCAGTTTGACTTTGTGCGGTGACCACATATTGGCTAGCATTGTTTCCAGATCAATGCCCATCTGGGTACTGTTCTGGGTTCCGAAGCGACAAAATTCGCTGCCAACACAGGTCTTTACGGTACGAATAGATTTGCCGTAAGCGTGGCCTGAATTCATCCCCAGATCAGACCACACGTTGATCAGGTCTTCTTTTTTTACACCGAGTAAATCTATTCGCTGACCGCCAGTGACTTTCACCATTGGAATCTGATATTTGTCCGTCACATCGGCGATCCGGCGTAATTCAGAAGCGTTGGTAACCCCGCCTTTCATTTGTGGGATGACCGAAAACGTACCATCTTTTTGAATGTTGGCATGAGCACGTTCGTTGATGAAGCGACTTTGTGGATCATCAATAGCTTCATGAGGCCAGGTAGACAGCAAATAGTAATTGATGGCGGGGCGGCAAGTCGCACAGCCATTTGGCGTGCGCCATTCCAGAAAATCGTAGGTACTGCTGTGTGTCAGTAATTTATGCTCGCGAATGGCTTTGCGCACTTCGCTATGGTTACGGTCCGTACAGCCGCAGATTGCTTTGGTTTTTGGTGTTTCCTGAAAATTACTACCAACAGTGTTCAGTAAAATCTGTTCGACGAGTCCCGTACAAGATCCGCAAGAGCTGGCTGCCTTGGTGTGTTTTTTGACGTCATCCAGGGTGAACAAACCTTTGTCTTTAATGGCTTTAACAATATTGCCTTTGCAGACGCCATTGCACCCACAGACCTCGTCCGTGTCTTGCATTTGGTTGGCACGACTTTGCCCCTGGACGCCTACGTCGCCGACGTTGGACTCACCAAACATGATGTGATCACGTAATTCGCCGAGTTTGCGACCTTCTTTGAGCAGCTTAAAATACCAGCCACCATCGGTGGTATCGCCATACAAACAAGCGCCAATTAATTGATCATCTTTGATAATCAATTTTTTATAAATGCCACTGGCTGGGTCGGATAAGACGATTTCTTCGCTACCTTCTTTTCCCATGAAATCACCTGCAGAAAAGAGGTCGATGCCGGTGACTTTTAGCTTTGTCGACAACACAGAACCTAAATAGCGACCGATGCCCATTTGGGCCAGATGGTTAGCGCATACTTTAGCTTGCTCAAACAAGGGGGCAACTAAGCCATACGCGATGCCGCGATGGCTGACACATTCACCAACTGCATAAATCCGCGGATCATAAGTTTGTAGTGCGTCACTCACGACAATACCGCGATGACAGTATATGCCAGCAGCTTCTGCCAGCGCGGTGTTTGGTCGTATCCCGACTGCCATGACGACCAGATCGGCCGGTATTGTTATGCCGCTTTTAAAGTGCACAGCACTCACTTTACCTTCGGCGTCGCCGATAATTTCTTCGGTTGTTTCTCCCATTAAAAATTCGAGGCCACGCTCTTGCAATGATTGTTGCAGTAACTTACCAGCTGTTTTGTCGAGTTGACGTTCTAGCAGCCAATCAGCCAGATGCACGACGGTCACATTCATACCGCGTAATCGAAGGCCGTTTGCTGCCTCTAACCCCAGTAAGCCACCACCAATGACGACTGCGTGCTTTTTGATGCGCGCTGTTTCTATCATGGTTTCTGTATCGTGGATGTCGCGATAACTAATCACACCATCCAGGTTTTTACCGGGTATTGGAAGGATGAAGGGGGTTGATCCTGTAGCGAGTAACAAGCGATCATAAGGTGTGCAGCTTCCATCTTCTGCAATCACTTGACGTTTGACGCGATCAATTTTCGAAATCGCACACCCCATACGCAAATCAATCCCAGCTTCCTCGTACCAGGAAACAGGATTGAGTACGATATCTTTAAAAGCCTGTTCTCCTGCCAAGACAGGAGATAACAGGATGCGGTTGTAGTTGGGATGGGGTTCATTGCCGAACACGGTAATGTCGTACATATCCGGTGCAATGGCGAGCAGTTCTTCTACGGTTCGGATGCCCGCCATGCCATTACCAACGACGACTAATTTGAGTTTTTTCATGATCATCTCCGCATGATCAGACGCGAACCATAGCGGCTGACCAACTTGCACGCCAGCGTTCTTTGACGCCACTTAAGCTGACCCAGCCTAAAGCCGCAAGGAATGAGAACAACCAAAGGCCGACGGAATAATCTCCCGTTGCTTGTTTAATCGCACCGAGACTTGCCGCAAGTACAAAGCCACCAATGCCGCCTGCCATGCCAATCAATCCTGTCATGACTGCAATTTCTTTACTGAAGCGTTGTGGCACCAGCTGAAAGACCGCACCATTGCCGGCACCAAGGCACAACATCGCCATAATGAAGAGTATCAATGCGCCCAACGAACCGCCCAAATGGAATCCGGCTGTTGCTATCAATACTGAAGTGCTGGCAAATACAACCAATAGCGATTTTGTGCCGCCGATACGGTCAGCTAAAACGCCACCTAATGGACGCATGACGGACCCAGCAAAAACGCACGCTGCGGTTGCCCATCCTGCGGTTTTGGAATCGAACCCAAATTGATCATGAAAATAGCCGGGAAGGGCGCTGGCAAAGCCGGAAAATCCACCAAACGTCAGAGAGTAAAAAAACATAAACCACCATGCGTCAGAGTCTTTCAACATACGGAGGTAGTCACTTACGTTTTTCTTCGTAAAATCACCTGGCGCATCTTTTGCAAAACGGCTATAGGTGATCAACAAAAGTACCAATGGAATACAGGCGACGCCGAAGACGTTTTGCCAACCGAAAGCAGTTGCCAGTACTGGCGCAAACAAAGCCGCCAATACAGTGCCTGAATTGCCTGCACCGGCAATTCCCATTGCTGTGCCTTGGTGTTGTGGTGGGTACCAGCGTGAGGCGAGCGGTAATGCCACGGCGAACGAGGCACCAGCAACCCCCAAAAAAACGCCCAGCAACAGTATTTCCGCAAAGCTGTGAATACCGAATTGCCAGGCAGCGATCAATGCCGCAATTACAACAACTTGTCCGATGAGCCCGGCACGTTTAGTGCCGACACGGTCTGCCAGAAAGCCCATAAAAACACGTAAGATCGCACCAGCCAGGATCGGTGTTGCCACCATGAAGCCGCGAGCCTGGGTGGATAATTCCAGCGATTTAGCAATTTGCACTTGCATAGGGCCAAGCAGGTACCAGACCATGAAGCTGAGGTCAAAATACAAGAATGAACAAAATAATGTCGGCGTGTGGCCGGAGCGCCAAAAATTACGATTCATGAGAATCTCCTTGCTGAAGCAGCGCATCACAATTAAAGACGCACTGCGCGAACCAATAAAAAATGGCATCCGCTCGTACTTTTTATACGAGGGGACGCCATTGTCCTTGTCGCACGCTGTCGCCGTTGACATCGCACCTTGCATTCTGGATTAACACTTCGTCGTGCTAACGGCTGTTGCGATGCAATATGTGTGCCATATATGCGAAATTAGGGTTACTCAGGATAATAGCGAAAGCCGATTGTCAATGGACCTTAAAATTTGCACAAGTAGAGTGCGAAAATCTTTCTACGCACTGAAATGGGCTCAATTCTTACTCTGCTGTTGCTCGCAAAACTATTCTTTAAGCCAAGTTGATCGAGATATTCGTACGTGTTGCCATCGTAACTGGATTTGTGGAAGTCGACGAGCAATCCACATTGTTATTGTTCCGCGATTTCGAGCATTCGCTGGAAATCACAGAAATAGCCAAGTACATCGATATTCCGTTGCTCGTTATGAGAACAACGTGGACGAAAAACTCCAATGATGGAAAAATTTGATCGTCAAGCTGTTTGAATGACTGCCCGTGTGAAGTTGTTGTAAACAGCATCTATTACCTAGGCGTCAGTTGGCATTAACGCTTTATTCGCTTGTCCTGTCTTATTGCAACCAGCCGATAACTTAATATATATGTGTTGAATTTCAAACAGGCAAATCTACAGATATAGAATTTCAATTGATGAGGAGATCAAAAATTAACTTGTTGCTTTAAATCTACAAAAATAATGTCACATTTGATGCGGAATCTCAAAATCATTTAAACTAAGAGTAGAGACTTGTTCTAGTGAACGGATAATTTACTCGATGGATACGTGATAATGGGTACAGAGCGAAGTAACAGAATAAAGAGAGCGTTAAATGTTCTCGTCGTCGATGATGATTATTTTCTGCAACGAACTTTAGTGCTCTATCTCAATAGCTTTGGACATTCAGGCATCGTTGTAGAGAACGGTCAAAAGGCATTAGCCTGCTTATTTGAGAGGAATTTCGACGTCATTCTTCTTGATGTGACTATGCCAGTCATGGATGGTCTTGAGGTGTTATCTGCTATTCGTAGCAAAGAAAAATTAACTAAAAAACATCAACTCATCATCATGGTGACTGGCTATGCAGAAGCTGGTGATATTGACAAGCTCAAAAGAGCCGGAGCCGATGGGTACATCACCAAACCCATTAATCCCGCTCAGTTAGAAAGTGAACTTGAGCGCCTCATTGTTTAAAAAATAAAATCAAATAAAACAATCATTTGTAGAAATAGTCTTCTATCAAATTTAATATTGCCTAGCGCTAATTGCATCAAACTTGTAACTATTGCCTTATTTGAAATGTCTTATAAAGGAAGTTGAAAATGTCTGATGCAACTAAGCTTACCGTTGTTCGCAGAGTTAGCCCTGAAATGCAGGAGTTTTTGGCGGCGCCCAAAAGTGAACCTGTCCATAAAGACGCATTCCATGCACATGGACTCTTGACTCTGGGTGTTGTTCTAATGCGTAATCTAAGGTTTAAATCCAAAGCATTTTTGATTTGTATGATGTTCATTATTCCAATGTCAATTCTGACATGGATGTATTTTTCTAATGTTCTTGAAAATATTCGTTTCTCAGAAAAAGAGCGTATAGGCATTGAATATACTCGTCAGATTTTTCCGGTCATTAACTTGGCACAACAGGTTCGTAGGGACTCTGTCGCCGCAGCCGTATCGGGAACCGCACCCGCAACGCTGCCGTCCCTATTAGAAAAATTGCGTCAAGAACAACAAAAATTAGACGAAACTCAAAAACGCTATGGCAAAGACCTTGGCGTAGAAAAATCGTACGCCAGCTTACAGGATGCTTTATCCAAGATCCCCTCAGCAACCCCAGCGGACGTATTCAAACTTCATACTGCTTACGTTCAATCCTTGATTAATTTAATGGGGCAGGTTAGCGATGGCTCAAATTTGACTTTAGACCCGGAAATCGTCAGCTTTTATTTAATGGATGCTGCTCTCGTACGCGCACCAGATATTATTGAGAGTTCAGCAAAAATTCGCGGGATTGGGGGAGCTGTTCTCAAAGCTGCCAGTATTACGAAAGAACAGCAAAATACCTTGAGCGGTTTAATTACGATCACCGAATTTCAAGGTGATGGCATGATTTCTGATCTTGCAAAAGTGAGCGAGAACGACAGCAAGATTGGAGAAAAAATCAATGCTAAACAAGTTCTCGATGATACGCGGACATTTTTTGCGTTGGCAAGGAAGAGCGTTATTGATAACCAGGACTATGCCCCAGAGACACAAGCAGCCTTTCTGGCAGCAGCGAACAAAACCATAGAAAGTCAATATGGACTTGTTGATAAACTTATTAATGAGCTCGACCACGTTCTTGCTGATCGCGTATCGGCAATGAAGCAACGACTCTATTTTGTATCGACGATGTTAATTGCTTTTGTTCTTGCTGCACTTTATGGCTTCTATACTTTTTATCTTGTGACTAGTGGTGGATTAAAACTAATCAGCTTGCATTTAAAAAAAATGAGTGAAGGTGATTTGCGCAAAGCACCCGCTCTACCATGGGGTAAGGATGAACCAGCACAAGTCATTCACGATGTTCGTCATACCTATGACGCATTGCATGGATTAATTAAAACCGTTCGTCATTCAGCACGCGCATTACATGCCACCAGCAGTGAAGTCTCCGCGGCAAGTCTGGATTTGTCTTCACGGGCAGAATCGGCGGCAGCCTCCCTTGAAGAGCAATCAGCAACGATTGAAGAGATTAGTTCTATTGTAAGTAATAATGCGGAGCAAGCTAGTTTTGCAGCCAATTTTGCGACGGACAATGCCAAGGTAGCAGAACAAGGAGGGGCAGTAATTTCAACAGTAGTTAGTACTATGCAAGATATTCGTGCGTCGTCGTCTAAAATTAACGAAATCATAGGCGTAATCAATGGGATTGCGTTTCAAACGAATATCCTTGCGTTAAACGCCGCAGTGGAAGCAGCACGGGCGGGTGAACAAGGGCGCGGCTTTGCTGTGGTTGCCAGTGAAGTACGAAACTTAGCGCAACGAAGTGCTGCCGCAGCAGATGAAATCAAAGTCTTAATTTCTAGTAGTGTTGAGCAAATTACGACTGGAACTAAAGTGGTGGAGCAAGCTGGTACGACAATGGAGACGATGGTGAATAATGCACGTCAGATCAGCATATCCCTGAGTGAGATTTCGGCTGCAACGAAAGAGCAGTCACTTGGACTTAACCAAATTACCAGCGCTATTCAAGAATTAGACGAAAACACACAAAGTAATGCCGCTTTGGTTGAGGAAACCAGTGCAGCCGCGAGCGCTTTAACAGATCAAGCCAGCAAATTACAACTTGAGATTGCTAGTTTTAGAGTTGCTTAAACAAGAGCAATACAGATGCTATTGAAAGCAGTTTTGCAATCTATTTATACTGAAAAAATAGCCCCCTATGTCAGGATAGATGTCGCGTCAATTAATTCACATCAACCGTATTGGGGCGGAGTAAAGACATGCAGTGAATCGTTATCCAGCAGAACGCAAGGAGGCCATCCTTAAGCAGATGATGCCG
>NZ_JBMPPH010000069.1:0-12848 GCF_049340285.1 Undibacterium sp. SXout20W
CCATCCCGAACAGGACCGTGAAACGACTCTGCGCCAATGATAGTGCTGCAACCAGTGTGAAAGTAGGTTATCGTCAGGCTCCCTATTGCTACCCCTCCCTGTGAAAACAGTGAGGGGTTTTGCTTTTATAAGAGTATAAATGACCATTCTTCGTGAGGATAAAATCAGTATCTGAAGAAAGAATAGAGTAAATAGAGTAAATAGAGTAAATAGAGTAAATAGAGTAAATAGAGTAAATAGAGTAAATAGAGTTTAAAGTTTGACTCAAAAATCCGCTAGGGTTGTTGCAGCCCACGCGGCAGTGTTGACGGGATAGCAGGCAAGTTGCAACCGTCCTAAAAGAATTCGATCTAATGTATTTGGCAGCACAACGCCGATACAAGAAATCCCCCAGTTATGCCTGATGACCATAGCGAGTTGGTACCACCCCTTCCCATCCCGAACAGGACCGTGAAACGACTCTGCGCCAATGATAGTGCTGCAACCAGTGTGAAAGTAGGTTATCGTCAGGCTCGAAATAAAGCGCCAAATTAAGCGCCAAATTAAGTTCGAATTTAGGCTCGTATTTAAACTCGTATTTAAACTCGTATTTAAGCTAGAAAGAGAACATCAAATAAGGCCCCACGTTAATAACATAACGTGGGGCTTTTGATTTTTGCGAGCATTTGGTAGAAGTTTTACAGCAAATCAATGTCATCGTATGAAACGGAAGCATTCATCTTTAGGAGGTACGACTTCGCATTATTTTCTCGCTCCGCAACTGAACGTGTATTCATCTTTGCAACTGGAGACAGGCATTTTGCCTTGACGTACATGGTTTTTGCGTAAAATCACTTGCAGACTTTGATGTTTCGTATAAAACTCAAGGTTTGCATCGCTATTTGACTTTCACAGAACGGAGAGCGCACTATGGTCACCGTCCCTATCGTGATGGATATTGAAGCTTCCGGCTTTGGGGCAGGTAGTTACCCTATCGAGGTGGGCTTCTCGCGTCGCCATGGTGAAGGCTGGTGTACTTTAATACGTCCAGAACAAGATTGGTTACATTGGGATGAAAGTGCGGCCCAAATTCATAAAATACCTCGTGAGACGCTAGTGGAAAGAGGTCGTTCTGCAGTGAGTGTCGCAGAGAATTTGAATCAAATTCTTGCTGGACACACCGTATATACCGATGGTTGGGCACATGATTACGTGTGGTTATCGCGACTATTTGATGCGGCAGAGTTGAATCCTCATTTCCGTCTGGCTGATTTCAGAGAAATTATTTCACTCAAGCAGGAAGAAATTTGGCATCAGACTAAAAGTCAGGTGGAGATCGATTTAAATGTCAGCCGACATCGGGCGAGTAATGATGCCCGGATTTTGCAGCTCACCTGGCTTCGTACGTTTGATGCTTGTAAGTTGCTGCATTAGAGGTAGTTATTCAAACAAGCTATTTCCGATGTTTCGTCACATCTTCGGTTGTTACACCTCCTTTCCCACTTGCCAGCCCACATACCAATAGGCATCAATCGTATCGGTTCGATAACTTTTCCGATCTCTCATTAACAGTAGGTCAAAAAGCCTAGTCATTCTAAGGCGACTTTTTTACTTTTTGTCCACGGCATACCGCCGCCTATCGCACTCCGTTCGCTTACAAGAATTCAACTAGCTATGCTTCGTTTACGGTAATGCTGTAGCGGTGTGAGCACATTGAGTTACTTCTTGGTCCATTCTCGCACTCATCCCACCGAGTCTTACCGTCGTTTGACCTATCAAAATGCTTGAATGAAAGTCTTGGAGACCGTCATGAATTTTCTTAATTCTAAATGCTTTTTTTCTATCGTCTTAATTTCGATCTTGGCGACTAATTCGCCCTCTCAAGCACAGACCCAGGCAGAAGCTACTGGGGGGCAAGCACGTGAACATCGCCCCATCGAGCCACATATTATGAAGGTTGTAATGAGCGGTTCTATGCAATTAAATCTAAAGGCTTCGCCAATACCAGAATTATATGTATCAGGCGATCCAAAACTGGTGGCAAAGGTGACCACCAAAATTGATGGTGATACCTTGTACATTGGTACTAAAGGCATATACATTGCGGTCGGAAAAACTCAGCAAACTATTGTTGAACTGAATTTGCCAGCATTAGAAAAACTACAGTTGTCCGGCAGTGGTAACAGCAGCGTCAAAGGATTTAAGGGAACTCGTCTAGAGTTCATTGCTGAGGGATCTGGCAACTATGTACTAGAGTCCGATTATTCAATGCTCCAATTTACGGCAAGCGGCAGTGGAAACGGTCAACTTGCATTACCCAACTGTCAGACAATCGCTTTGCGATCTCAAGGTTCAGGTAGTCTTATTCTTAAAGGAAAAGCGACCCTCTTGAACGGGGTAATAACTGGTTCAGGCGCCTTCGATGCGATGGCCATGCAAACGCTAAAAAGTAATTTGAATGTCGCTGGTTCGGGAGATGTCAGCGTCTCAGTGAGTGACGATGTCACCGCCAAATTGACGGGTAGCGGAAATGTGTATTTACAAGGTAACCCAACAAAACGTCACATACAACATTCCGGTTCCGGTCAACTCATATGGAAGTAAGCACACATAAATCGCTGGAATATCTCGCAAAAAATCCAGTTCATCATAATTTTTGCTTTGCAGTAAATATATTAATGCACAATGTTGATTGAAAGGTAGCCGCTTGATCGGAGAGTGTTATTTTTTAAGTAAAAATTTTCCATTGAATTTATTTTTAAAAACAAGTTTAAGTATTGGTTAGCAACAAAATAGCGAAATTAAATTCTATCCAGTAGGTTCGATTTGTTAAACGCTATTTACGACGAAATATTTCTGTAATAATCGTGCCGCAGATGTAAGTATTTGTTTCGTAAATGAACTGTTTTACCTGCGCTCGACAACGCAGGTTCGCTACTAACCTGACCGAACTGGAACCATGATTACTATTCGAAGTAAGTGCCTGACAGCGTTGTTCGTTGCGTTTTATTTTATTTCATGCGCGTCTGCGCAAGAAAATCCTATGCAGTTTATGAGTAATGCTAATGCGAAGGTCGCACGTGCAGCTGCATTAAAAAATCGATGGGAGGGACCTGTAGAGGGTCCGAAAATTCAAAAGAAAAAGAAAGTTATTTTTATTGCTGGCGATATGAGTGACGCTGGCACTTCTGCGGTTTTCAATGGTGTCAGAGAAGCGGCAATGGCCGGAGCATGGGAAACACTCTCAATTGATTGTCGCGGACGTTGTAATCAGGGGGCCGCTATTATTAGTCAAGCCTTGGATATGAAGGCGGACGGCATTATCCTCGCGGGCGTGGATGTTGCGACCCAAGTAAAGGGTATGGCCGCTGCTGCCAAAGCAAAAGTTCCTGTGGTCGGTTGGCATGCTTCTGTAAAGAGTGGCCCGACAGATGGCTTGTTCACGAATATAACGTCAAATCCAAAAGAGGTTGCCCAGCTTGCGGCCTTATACACGGTCGTGGAATCGAACAATAAAGCGGGCATTGTCGTTTTTACCGATTCATCAAATCCCTACATGCTGGCCAAATCCAGTGCGATTGTTGAGACCATTAAGCAATGCGAGGGTTGTCGATTATTAAGCGTTGAAGATGTTTCATTAAACGATGCTTACCTGAAAATGAAGGGTGTTGTGGAAAGTGTTGTTAAGCGTTTTGGCACTAAATGGACACACGTCATTGCGGTCAACGATTATTATTTTGATTTGCTGAATGCTTCGTCTATAGCCCCTGTCGTCGCCTCGAATAAATTGGTGGGTGTTTCCGCAGGCGATGGCTCACCCGCTGCCTATAAGCGGATCCGTGCGAATGACATTCAAACGGGTACGGTACCGGAACCCTTGGTTATGCATGCATGGCAAATAGTGGATGAATTGAATCGCGCTCTGGCGGGACAACCACCCAGTGGCTACGTGACACCGGTGCATTTAGTCACTGCGCAAAACATTGCTTATGATGGCGGTGTGAAAAACACTTTCGACCCAGCGAATGATTATAAAAATCATTACCAACAGAGTTGGCTCAAATAGTTTAATTTAAATGTGATACGCCTGAAGTAGCTGAAGTACCTGAAATAGCGATAAGCAGATCTACAATTGAAAAATATCATGTGAGTCCAAGCTATTTCAGTGCGCACTTGCGTCTTCGCATTTTGATTTTCAATGAGTTTTGTCTGCTCAAGATTATCCAGTTGATAAGATTATTTTTATTATTATTTTTACTTCTATTTTTGGCGTGCCTGTTACATCGCTTCAATAGAAAGCGTATTATTACGCCCCGCAAGATTGTATTCACGGCGAATACAATCTTCACTTTCTGTCATATGTAATTTCGACCCTATTCATGCTCACACCGAATCCTGCTAGCCAGCTGAACTCGCCCCATCATGTTATCGTGATTGGCGGTGGGCCTGCGGGTCTGATGGCTGCTGAAAATCTCTCACAGAACGGAATACGGGTCGATTTGTACGATGCTATGCCAACCGTAGGCAGAAAATTTTTATTGGCTGGCAAGGGAGGGATGAATCTTACTCACTCCGAAGCGTTTCCCACTTTTTTATCACGTTACGGCAGTCGTGCTGGTGACATCGAACCCATGCTAAAAGCGTTTGATGGAACCGCGGTACGTGAATGGGCTGCAGGCCTTGGTATCGAGACCTTTATCGGAAGCTCTGGTCGGGTGTTCCCGGTCGATATGAAGGCTGCACCGTTGCTACGTGCCTGGCGCGATCGTTTGCGCGAGCAAGGAGTGCAGTTTCATATGCGGCATCGCTGGGTAGGCTGGGATAGCAATGGCACGGCGCTACAATTTTCTACGCCTGATGGGACTATTGTCGCACAAGCGGATGCAGTGATACTTGCACTAGGCGGCGCGAGTTGGGCTCGTCTTGGTTCTGATGGTAAGTGGGTGGAATTACTGCAGCAACGTGGCGTCGAGGTGGCGCCGCTACAGCCGGCGAATTGTGGCTTTGACATTGCCTGGACCGAACTGTTCAAAGAAAAATTTTCCGGAAAGCCCTTATTGACCGTGGCAGCGCAGGTTTCTGGTGCGGAAAACACCATGCGCAAGGGACAGTTTGTGATTACTGAGAATGGGGTTGAAGGGAGTTTGATTTATGCATTATCCGCCACCTTACGTGAGCAAATAAATCGTTGTGGTGAGGTCGTCTTAGAGTTGGATTTATTGCCGGATCTTAGGCATGAACGAGTATTGCAATTACTGAGCGCTGGTCGTGGCTCACGTTCGTTTTCATCGTATCTGAAGAGCAAATTGACGTTGGATAACTTAAAAGTAGGACTCCTGTTTGAAGTGTTATCGAAAGCACAAATGCAATCGGTCACAGAACTAGCCAGCATGATCAAAAAATTACCACTACGTTTGATCGCACCGCGCCCAATTGATGAAGCCATCAGCAGTGCTGGCGGAGTGGCGTTTAGTGCGTTGAGTCAAAATGGTACGTTGAGTGCGATTGATAATATGGTCTGTGCTGGTGAAATGTTGGATTGGGAGGCGCCGACGGGCGGCTATTTGCTCACTGCTTGCCTGGCGAGCGGAAAGCAGGCGGCTGAAAAGGTGATAGCCCACTTAAGCAAAAAATTAAATTAATAAAACCGTCATTTCTCTCAATCCTTTATCAAGATTTAGCGATTAGTTGTTACAATCTTAGACTTTCCTCTGCGCAAAAATTTTGATTAAGTGTTCCAACGGTTTTTTCTATGAGTGATTCTCGAACTTCACCGCGACTTGCGGTCGCCTGGCGGGCAGCTATTCAGGTAGCGGTCGGTAGAATTGTACCTGCAAAAGTGGTAAATTTTTCTGCGTCAGGTATCCAAATTCAGTCTAGCGTCATGCTAAAAGAAAAACAGACTTATCAGATGATGATGGAAGTCCCTAGCCATAAAGATTCGTCGGTTCGAACCCAGGTGGTATGTAAAGGGACTTGTTTGTATACGATATTAAGTGGCAACGAGTATCGTGCTGGTATAAAGTGTACAGATTTCCCTCCACAACATCGCGAATTGTTAGAAAGTTGGGGCGGCTGAAGCTCACTCTGGCTGAGTCTTGATGGGGAACCGAATAAGGCAAAGTTTGCATTGCTTCGCAACTTTACCGCAAACGCAAAGCAAGTCTTTTTCTACTGTGGTATAAACAGCATTCTTGTCCGAAATGATCAGCCATTATCGAGAATATGAATCCTGTTTCTGTAGATCAAACCTTACCGGAATCGACCCTCAGAGTTGCCAGTTTATTGGCAAATTTACGTCACGATCAACCAATTATTATGCTAAATGCGTCGGGAAAAACGGCCGCCGAAGCTGCATCTGGACTTGGTTGCAATGTAGCCGAAATTGCAAAATCGATCGTGTTTCGTCGCCTTGCTGATAACGTCGCGGTGATGGTTGTTGCCAGCGGTATTAATCGTGTGGATGTTGAAAAAGTTGCGGCTATTGTAGGAACCTTAGGCAAGGCCGATGCGCAATTTGTCCGAGAAAAAACAGGTTATGCAATCGGTGGCGTCTGCCCGATTGGTCATACAGAAAAAAATCTGATCCTGATTGATCGGGATTTGCTGCAATATACGAAAGTATGGGTGGCTGCAGGTCATCCACATGCCGTATTTAGCTTGTCGCCCCAACAATTGATCGCCATGACTGAAGCACCGGTGGTCGACGTCGCATTACTTTCCTGAATTGAACTGAATACGCTAATGAGCATTTTGTACGACTTTGATCCTGAGTCAGCCCTGTCCTCCGAACCTGTACCATCCCCATGTATTGGCGTGTGTAAAATGGACGAACAGGCTGGCTGGTGTGCTGGTTGTTTCCGCACAATAGATGAACTACGCGGCTGGGGCACGGCCAGTAATGAACGCAAATTACAAGTCTGGCACTTAGTCAAACAAAGACTATTTTAATCAAGACTTTCGCTGCGACTTTTCATTTCTCGCGCTGATAAGTTCTCTCAGTCCTATTTCTATTGAAGGCAGTCCTATGCTTAACGATCAATTGAAGCTTCCTGCTGGTATGCAATTGTTTGAGCGTGGATGGTTGTCGTCAAATAACGTTTTATTTATCAGTGATAGCCAAACTGCCCTGGTGGATAGCGGCTATGTGAGCCATAGCCCGCAGACTCTGGCTTTAGTTCAGCACGCCTTGCAAGGTAGACCTCTGGATTTGCTGATCAACACCCATCTGCATTCTGACCACTGCGGTGGCAATGCACTATTACAGCAAACCTATGCCTGCAAGACCTTGATTCCCGAAGCCGACATGCCACTCGTTGAACACTGGGATGAGACGCAATTATCGTTTGCTGCCACAGGCCAGGAGTGTGCTCGCTTTGGATTTGATGGCAGTGTGCGCGACGGCGATCAACTCCAGCTTGGAAATCTGGATTGGCAAGTCTTGGCGGCGCCGGGTCACGATCCCCATTCTATTATTTTGTATTGTGCACACGAGGGTATTTTAATTTCCGCAGATGCGCTCTGGGAAAATGGTTTTGGGGTAATTTTTCCTGAGTTAGACGGGGAATCGGGATTCGCTGAACAGGCGGCGATGTTGAGTTTGATTGATGATTTAGATATTCGTCTGGTGATTCCTGGTCACGGTGCGGCTTTCACTGATAAAGCCGATGCGGTCGCCCGCGCGCGCAGTCGACTTGATTATTTGGCCGCTGATCCGAAACGAAACGCACGCAATGCGATTAAGGTATTGATTGCGTTTATGTTACTCAACAAGCGAGAAATAAAACTAAAACAACTGGCAGCGAGTTTCAATGATTTGCGAATGCTACGTGTCGCTACGCGCCAAATGGATCTGCCAATCGATATTTTATTGCCACAGATGATACAAGAACTCGTCAAGGCAGGCGCCGCTCACCTGGAAGGTGAGCGCTTGCTCAGTACATAAACGGCATTGTTGTTGCTTTCCCCAGCGCTTGCTTATTTCAACTGATAAGGCGCGTCGCTGAACGATTGTATCGGAGCCAAATCGGCATAAGAGGTAGGGCGGTTTTGTTGTTTGGCCATAAATGCCTCCATCAAATTTGCACTTTGCCAGATGCCGGATTGTAACCATCCCATTTGTTGTAATGCATCGTGCGTCGTATGGTCACGAGCGTAGTGAATCGCTTGTTTGCTACCCCAGATTGCGACCGGCGGTTTTTCGGCGATTTCTTTGGCCATTTGTAACGCTGCGTCGATCAGCGCTTCCGGCGACTCAAATACTTCATTCACCAAGCCGCAGCTCAATGCACGCTGTGCATGCAGGCGGCGTCCGGTATAAGCCATCTCATGCACGATGCCTTCAGGAATTAATTTAGGCAAACGTTGCAAGGTTCCGAGATCAGCGGTCATACCGATGTTGATTTCCTGGATGCAAAAAAAAGCATTCGCTGTCGCTAAACGGATATCGGCAGCGCACACCAGATCAACGCCACCGCCAATACATCCACCTTGCACAGCAGCAATGACGGGCATGCGTAATTGTTCAATCAAGTTAAATGAATGATGCATGTCATGCAGCACTAACGCAATATTTGCTCTGCCGACTGCATCGTTGTCATCGAGTGTTATGCCACCACCCGCAAACACATCCAAAGCCATTCCTGCGGTGAAATGCTTGCCACTGGACGATATGACCAGCACCCGAGCCAGTGCCTGATTTTGTAATTGCTGCAAAATTGCCACTAACTCTCTAAAAAATACCGGTTGCATCGTATTGAGGCTATCTGGACGATTAAAGCGCAGATGGGCAATCTTATTTTCAATGGTGAAATCAAAGCATTGGTAAGTCATAGCAGATCCTTGGATGAAAGAGGTGGGGCTTGCTGAATAGCGTGATGCGGCGCATGCTGCAAAGAATATAGAACAGCATTGACGGCTGTTTGAAACAAGTCATCGGCATGCCCTTGCTTAAGGTAAAACCCTTTTAGCTCAAGGCTAATGACGCCGTGCATCGCTGCCCATAAGAGCCGCGCCGCCGCGCTGGCACTAGATGCAGGTATGCTGCCATGTCGCATGCAATACTGGAACTCACCGATCAGTGGGGTAAAGCTTTCCCAAGCGGCGACACGAGAGGCTTCCGGTGGTATAAAGCCAGCAATGGCATCACCAAACATGACCATATAGTAAGCGGGGTAGCGGCGGGCAAATGCATGGTAATAATGGGCATATAAAAGCACGCTATCGAGGCCGCGTGCCACCGGTGCATCTGGCCGTTGCGCAGCGTAGAGCGGGAATTCACGCTGATACCGGGCAAAACCTTCCAGATACAAGGCATTCGACAAACCGTCTTTGCCACCAAAAATTGAATAAAGCAGAGTTGTTGAGCAATTGACAGCATCTGCCACTTTACGCACAGTCAGTGCGGCGGCACCCTCTTCGAGTAATAGACGACTGGCAGCTTCCAACATGCCCTCTCGCATGGAGAGCCGCAGCGCTTCTTGTTCCTGCCGAAAATCGACGAGCTTAGGTTTCATTAAGATGCGGAAAATTTCAAAAAAGTTAGAATTATAAAAAACAACGTTTTTTCTGATAACATCATATCAGTGGTAATCAGTAAATTCCAATAAGTCCTAAAAAGTACTTCATCAATAATTAAAAATGTTCAATAAGTTCTGATAAAAACCTTACTCGTGTGGAGATTGATTTATGGCCAGCAGCGCGCATTTACCCCCGATTTTGCAAAACCTCGCCTTACCTGTGATTGCATCGCCCTTATTTATTGCCAGTGGCCCGAAGCTGGTCGCAGCACAATGTAAGGCGGGGATCGTTGGTTCGTTTCCAGCGTTAAATGCCCGTCCGGCTGAACTACTCGATACCTGGTTGACTGATCTAAAAGCAGAATTAGCAGAATTTCAAGCCGCCAACCCTGGCGTCAAAGTCGGACCGATTGCAGTCAATCAGATTGTGCATCAGTCAAATGACCGACTTGAACATGATGTGGCGGTTTGTGTGAAACATCAGATCCCTATCATTATTTCGTCGTTGCGCGCACCACCAAAAGAGATGCTGGATGCCATTCATAGCTACGGCGGCATTGTTTTGCATGACGTAATTTCGATTCGTCATGCACAAAAGGCATTAGAGGCAGGCGTTGATGGCCTGATTCTGGTCGCTGCTGGTGCAGGTGGTCATGCTGGTGGCTTGTCCCCTTTTGCGCTGGTCGGCGAAGTCAGAAAATTTTTTAAAGGACCGATTGCCTTATCCGGATCGATCGCGACTGGTGATGCAGTGTTAGCGGCTCAGGCAATGGGGGCAGATTTTGCTTATATCGGTTCTCGTTGGCTGGCAACGCCGGAATCCAATGTCGATGATGCCTACCGCCAGGCTATTTTAGAGTCGAGTGCAGCGGATATCGTCTACACCAACTTGTTTACCGGTGTGCATGGCAATTATTTGAAGAAATCGATTGTTGCCGCTGGATTAGATCCGGATAACCTTCCGGTTGCCGACAAATCCAAAATGGATTTTGGTACGGGTGGTGCTAAAGCAAAAGCCTGGCGTGATATCTGGGGCGCTGGCCAAGGCGTCGGATTAATGGACGATGTGCCCACGGTAGCTGAAGTTGTTGCACGCTTAAGTGACGAGTACCATGCTGCGAAGGCGCGTGTTTTGGCGTCCTGAAGCGGGGTTAAGGACTCGCAGGTGTAAAAAACACCAGATCAGGATTGATGGAAGGACTCATACAAAATTGCAAAATATTCGTATTAAATGCTTAACGCATGCGAACCCTATGCATTTTGTATTTGTCCTGAATTGCAGAAATGTATCCTGAATGCATTAAATTATTCAAGTTTAAACGTTGACGTGCCGTAACTGGACTATCCCATCCAACTTCTGTCCGATTATGCGCCGCTACTCTGCCCTCCTGCTTTCCTTGTTGCTGGCGTTATCCGCTTCAGCGAATGAGAGCGCGTCTTCGTCGTCTTCATCTCCGTCTAAGCCGATCAAACAGTCATCGGCAAAAGAAAAAGAGAAGGAAGAATCGTCTTCGTCATCTTCCAAAGACAAAGAAAAAGACAAGGAAAAAGACAAGGAAAAAGATAAAGAAAAAGATAAAGAAAAAGATAAAGAGGGACGCAAATCGTCCAAAGAAGGTAAAGAGTCAAAAGAAAGTAAAGAGTCAAAAGAAAGTAAAGAAGCAGCTAAAGAGGCTTTAGCTGCTGACGAATTGGCAGCCAAAATCGCCGATAGATTGGCGATTTTAAAAAAAGAAAAAGAGCTCGCTGCTTCCCCTGCGTACGCACGTTCTGTGATGCGTCCTACCTACGCAGCCCGACGCCCCGAACCAGTTAAACCGAAAGTTGAAACGGCAACTATGCCTGCTGAACATGGCGCTGCTGCGATTGCCGCTGCGATGGATGCTCATGGCGCTGGCGGTTGGGGCTATCAGGGTGACAATGGACCTTTAAGTTGGGGCAAACTTAGTCCTACTAACAACAAGTGTGATAGCGGCGAACGCCAGTCACCGATAGATATTCGCGATGGCATCAAGGTTGATCTTGATCCTATTGTTTTCGATTACCGCGCTTCAGGCTTTAATGTTGTTGATAATGGCCATACGATTCAAGTCAATGTTGGTGCTGGCAATTACATTAAAGTGATGGGCCGGAATTATGAATTGGTACAATTTCATTTTCATAAGCCCTCTGAAGAGCGTGTGAATGGCAGAGGTTTTGAGATGGTGGTCCATTTGGTACATAAAGATGCTGATGGAAAATTTGCCGTGATTGCGGTATTAATTGAACGCGGCAAACCGCAAAGCGCGATCCAGCAAGTGTGGAATAACTTGCCGCTAGAAAAAAACCAACCGCAAGACGCATTGAGCGCTTTAGACTTAAATCAGATTCTGCCAGTCAAACGTGATTACTACACTTACATGGGGTCCTTGACGACGCCACCATGTACAGAAGGCGTGTTGTGGATGGTCATGAAGGAACCAATTGAGTTATCTCCCGAACAACTAGCGATCTTCAATCGCCTGTATCCGATGAATGCCCGCCCAATACAAAAAAGCAGCGGTCGCCTGATTAAAGAGTCGAATTAGACTTTACTATACTCCCCCCGATTACTTTTAAAACACGCTAGCAGGTCAATGTTTATAAAGATAATTTAAATTACTAGGGGGGAGTACTTCTTTATTGCGCGAATTGAATTCATGAGGGCGGATTTTTTTGTCTGCTTGATTGATATTTCGATGGCGTCGATCTTCTTGTCGATCTTTGCTACAAATATCTACATGGCCATACAAGGGCATACATAGTCATACACAAACTATGTCAACGAAAGTGCCCAAAAACCGCTTAATGAGATGTCGGCATGCTGGTTAATCTGAATAGCCAATGCCTATCGACGGTGTTCGCTAAGCGATCAACGAGCTCACGGAGTACATTATGCGTCTCAATAAAACATCTATTTTGGCCCTATTAGCGGTCATCGTTACCTCAACGCTTGCCAGTGGTTGTGTCGTCTACGCACCGCCACGTGGCTACGTCGTTGCGCCGGTACCCGTCGTCGTCGCGCCTGTTATAGGCGTTGGTTTTCGAGGCGGTCGTCATTGGTAATGAATCAAACCTGTCTTACACGTGATCATTTTGAGGAAGCCAGGTTTGTATTCAATGTATTTATTGATTAATTTATTGAAGCATCTTCAATGTGGTTTTTTAATTAAGTATGCTTAACTAAGTAAGTTTAGTAAGTTTAGTAACGCGAGTTCAACTATGAAGTGCAACTGAAGATAAATGGTTAAAGGTGGGAAGATGCAGTAGCATCCGGCCTTCCAGACCTCCAAGTCAAAGTTGCCCGAAATGACATACACACATCTTACCCAA
>NZ_JBMPPH010000070.1:0-12104 GCF_049340285.1 Undibacterium sp. SXout20W
TGGGTGAGATGTGTGTAGTTCATTATGCAATTTCGACTGGCCGGTCAAAAAGGCACAAATGCTATCGCATCTTGCCCTCATTAACCGGTACCGTTCATAAATTGCACTTCATCCTAGAATTCGCCCAATTTATTATGCTCAGATAACGACACTTTCTAAGCCGTTTTCCGTGAAGCACAAATTGCTTTGTCTGAAGCGGAGAAAATCAAAAGCGATATTGCGTCGGAAATGGATGCTTAATTACAGCGAAGGTGCAACCCGCCAAATTTATTTAAACGCAATAACGGCGCGGGTTGTAGCCCTGAGAGAGACTCGCTTATAAAGCGCCGAATTTAATGTCATTCATTAGCGCTAACGAAAATCTTCCTCGCAATCCTCGATTTTCATCTTGTCTGAATGGTGATCGTCACGGAAAATAAAGTCTTTATAAATGCCTTAAAACGGAGGGAGACATTTGCCCTCCGCTTGCTATTAAGTTTGATGGGTTCAGCCGTTCAACACTTTCATGCTTGCTTCCGGATAACGTTCACCCGCCACGGCATCCGTTGGGAAGATTGCCGTCAGTGCTTGCAGGTCGCTGGCTGATAATTGCAGTGCGAGTGCGCCCCAGTTTTCTTCCAGGTAGCGACGGCGCTTGGTGCCCGGGATGGGGATGATATGCGGATCCTGCGCCAGTACCCAGGCCAGTGCTAGTTGCGATGCACTGCAGCCATAGTCTTTGGCGAGTTTCTCCACCTTTTGGACTAATTGTAGATTTTTATTGAAGTTTTCGCCCTGAAACCGCGGGCTGAAGCGACGATAATCATCCGCTGCAAATTGATCTGGACTGGTAAATGCGCCGCTCAGGAAACCACGGCCTAATGGACTATAGGGAACAAAACCTATTTTCAGGCGGCGGCAGGTTGCCAGAACGTCGTTTTCCGGGTCACGCGTCCATAGCGAGTATTCGCTTTGAACGGCGGTAATAGGGTGGACTTGATGCGCTCGTTCTATGGTCGCCGCCGCAGGCTCGGATAAACCGATATAGCGAATTTTACCCGCTTTAACCAGATCTGCCATGGCGCCGACACTGTCTTCTATCGGCGTATTCGGGTCGATACGATGTTGATAGTAGAGATCGATATGATCAATCCCCAGCCGTTTCAGGCTGCCTTCCACCGATTGCCGGATATAGGCAGGACTACCGTTAATTCCGCGTGCTTGTGGATTGCTCAGATCGCGCACAATACCAAATTTGGTCGCGATAAAGCACTGATCGCGTTTACCTTTGATTGCCTTTCCAAGCAATTCCTCATTGGTGTACGGTCCATACATATCAGCTGTATCGAACATGGTGATACCTAATTCGAGCGCACGGTGAATGGTGGCAATGGATTCTGTATCATCGCGGTTTGCATAGAAATCACTCATTCCCATGCAACCAAGACCGATTGCAGAAACCACTGGGCCGTTTGCCCCTAAGCGACGAGTCAATCCGCCATCAGAGGCGTCGGTGGTTAAGTTGTTGACTGCTTTCATATTACGTTTCCTTTAAGGTGGATGGACTCATGAGCCCATTGTTTGTGCTTCTATGTCTTCGTACATGTCGATTTTTTTGCGCAGTACTTCAAGATTGCCTTGTAGCTCTGCCAGTGCCTGTTCGACGCTGTGTGTATGTTGCTTAAGCAGCGCTTTACGAGCGGCGACGCTTTCAGGAGTATTACCTTGGCGGCGCCATTCGGCATAGCGCACCATGTCGCGTATAGGCAGGCCAGTCCGTTTCAGTTTCAGCAAAAACTCGATCCAGCGAATATCCTCGTCAAAGAATAAGCGATGGCTGTTGTCACGTCGGGTGACCGGATCAAGCAGGCCAATACGTTCGTAATAGCGCAGAGTGTGGACACTTAATCCGGTCGCCACGGAGGCTTGTTGTATTGTTAATGTGGTGTTCATGGTTCAAAGTTTAGAAGTTAGAGTGCGCTCTAAGTCAAGCGCATTATTCCGCATTTTTGAAAAATTTTCTGAATAGTGATGGAAATTCAGCTTATCAATTGATCTAGTAACTTTTTTGCCCTATTGGTGATTCGAATGGGTGTGAATGGGTGTGAATGGGTGCGAATGGGTGCGAATGGGTGTGGCTTTGCCAGAAAACGACTGTTTTTCATTCGTAATAAGCAACTAATGTCAAATTGCAAGAATATTGTCAAAAAACCGCATGAATAGGGTATTCTTGCAGTTCAATGCGCTGCCTCCGAGAGCGTGGCAGCATGCTGGATCAGTATTCGTTATTTTTCTACTTTTTCACTTTTGCCATTGCCGTCTGTTTCATCGTCCTAAGTTTTTGCAACACAGCTGTGCAATTCAACGGGAGCGTCAGAATGAATACACCCAATTTTTCAGAGAAATTCAGTTGTCCAGAATTTTTAGCGATGGAACGTACCATCATTGATGATTTTGTGGATTGCACACGCGAATGCTGTGCTGAAGTTGAAGTCTGTGTCAAAGCACTCAATAATCAAGGCGGATCAGAGTATATCCATCGCATGTTTCGGTCGATGCATTCGCTGAAGGGAAACTGCCAGATGGTTGGCTTGGGACCGTTGAATGCGTTGTTGCACCGAATAGAAGAGGTGTTCTCTAAAGTACGTTCGCATCCTGAACAATACCTGCCAGAATTAGGCGAATTTCTGTTATTGGCGACTGATGAAATTGAGTTGTTGCTGTCCGAACTCATCAGCCATGGCGAGGCGGACGAAACCAAAAGAAAGCGTTTGTCTGATGTTTGCGATGCATTACACAAAAACACCTTGCAAGGATTGTCCCCCCAAGTTCTGAATATCGCCATAGAAAACCTTGGCGGCCGGGTATTTGATAAAGCGCCTGTTACTAAGGGCATTAAAATAGAACTCGCCGTTCCTGAAGATATGGCATTTATGCGGGGAATGGCTGCGCATCTGGACAAGCTCAGTATTTTTCGCAAAAATCGGAGCGAGCAGACTCTGGAACTGGTCACCGCTTTGAACGAGGCCTTGGGACGCCCCGCGGACCCTAAGCAATTAGAAGCAGCGTCCTGGATGCACGATGTGGGAATGTGTCTGATGCCGCAATCCATCTATAACAAAGAAAGCGCTCTTTCTCGCGAAGAGCAAAAAATCTTACAAGAGCATGTGCAATTCGGAAGTCAGATATTGATGCGGTTTGGTGGATGGGACGATGCGGCACGGATGGTGCTGGATCACCATGAATTCTTCGATGGCTCTGGCTATCCAAATGGTACCGCCGGCACCAATATTCACCCTGGTGCACGGATGCTCTCCATCGTCGATACGTTTAGCTCGATCACGACAGAGCGCTCTGATCGAGGTTATAAAAAGAGTTTGATGCAGGCCGTTTCAGAGATCAATGCCAATATCCATGTGCAATTTGATCCGGACATGGTGACGACATTTAATGATGTCGTGCGAAGCTTGATGATGAAGCAATGAGAATATAAGAGTGGGAGCATCTAAAATGGATGCTCCCACTTACTCACTTACTTACTTACTTACTTACTTACTTACTTACTTACTTACTTACTTACTTACTTTCTTACTTACCGGCTTTTGAACCACAAAAGATTATTGGGATAATCCAGTGATAGTTGCCTCTTTTGGATAGCTAATGACGTATTGTGCACCAAGTTTATATTCCTGACCTGGTTTGAGGCTGATGTCCCAGGAGACAATACCAGGTTGTTTGTGCCAGCTTAATTGCGTAGGCGTGGTCGTAAATTGGCTACTGACCTTGATATTATCGTTTTCAGATTTTGGCGTTGGTTCAACCAGCTCTAATTTAACGGCGGTCTTGTGTTGGTTGCTGATGCGGTAGTTGTGGGCAATTTTTTTCTCTGTCCGACTGCCGATAAAGCCGGTGTTGCTGGCGTCTCTTTGTTCAGGCTCAACCTCGACCCGCACTAGATTATCACGTCCAAAAAATAGCTCAACCTTATCTTCGCTGGCAAAGTGTAATCGGCTTTGTCCGACAAAGTCGCCGTCGCGGAATAATTGCAGATTCCCTTGTGGCCACGAGCCAGCAGGGCGCGCCGCTTCGGCCAATAGGTAGGCTTGTGCTTCTTGCTGTGCCTGGACGCGAACTTTTACATCAGCAGTGATCAATTGTGAGCCTAAGGAATAGGCAATTTTCTTACCATTTCCAATCAGACTGGCCTTGCCAGGGACGATAAACTCTGCGGCGTACTCACCTTCGAAAACACTGACATCAAAACTAACATTGGCTGGCGGAGGTGGGGTAAGCATATCAGGCTGTGCTAATTTTGCTTCAGCCAATCCTCTGCGAGCATAGGCAACTTGTACTTCTGGTGGCGGTATAAATGCTGGTGGAAGCGCACTCACTGGCGGTGTGTAAATATTGAGCAACCATGCCGAAGGCGGATCAATCTCGTTTGCCTGATTTGGCTGCACGGTCGATAATTTCAAATTCACGCCATTCCAATCCTCACCACTACTCTGCGCAACTTGGGCGTGGCGTTCTAGTTTGACCTCACCCGTGTTGCTGTTCAGATAGGCGCGGTAAATTGGAGCCCATCCTGCTTGCGTCATCCGATAAGAAATATGTAGTTCGGCATCTTGTTGCGTAGCGATACGAACAGTGACTTTTCTGACCTGAGGATTGGCCTGAACCTGGCTGGAAAGTTCTGAGCGTAAAGGCTTCAGTAATTTATCAATCTCTTCCAAACGTACTTGCGCCTGATGTTGGCGCTGTAAGGTGTCTAGCCCATTTTTGCGCAATTGTTCGATGGTCGTATTCATCGGGTTAGTGCTTGTCTGGCGTTCTGTGCCGACATTTTTTAAATAGCCCAACACTAAATCCTGCGCCCCCGCCTCGCTGGCAATGGCGGCGCGTTGTTCTTCTAATTCATGAATACGTTTATCCAACGCTGTATTCGCACATTCTGGTGCACGCACTCGATCAAGCGTCTCTACACTAATGTCTCCGACCTGGATTCCATTATCGGCATGTACTGATAATGAGTCCGTATCGAAGCGTGCCGACAGGCAATTAAGAACGACCTCTTTCATGCCAGCACTAACTCTGGCAACTCGCTCGACTGTTGCGCCACCCGGATAAACGAGGACGTTGCTGATGTTGGACGGGGTTGCGGACTGCGCAAAACACAGATGCGGTAGCACTGCGCTAAAGGCAAGCAAAGACTTTCGCATAGAATATCCTGACTTAGTAAAGGCATATCGAAGGCAGACTAATAAGGGCTTGAAATCATATTTATTACCCCGATCTGCTAATTCTTAATTGAAATGATCGCTCGCCAGTATCTCAGAATTTTCAACAAAACAAAACACGTGCAATGTTGCAATGCCCACTCAGTTTTACGATGCGTGAAGAATTTTATCGGTCAAAATGCCCATGTTGCAGACGTGTAGAGGATTCGATTTTGTGGCAGTTGGGCAAAGACCGCATTTGATGGTCCGCCATACAACCGCATTCCTGCTTCCAGATGCCAGCGATCACCTTGCCATTCGACACTGGCACTGTTGGCGCGACCTTTATCCTCAGGCGTATAGAGTGTATCGATGGCCACCTGCCACGCACCGCTCTGCCAGCTCCAACGTGCAAAGATATTTTTTTGACGCAAATTATTGGCCGCTGAAAATAAATTCGCTTGCCATGCTACGTTGAATGCAGCGGGCGTTTTCAGTGTTGGTACGGCGTTGGCTAGTTGTCCTAAGGCCGTATTTCTTTGACGCCATTGTTGCCATTGGCTATTTGATGGCGCTGCGCCATCCCACCAGGCTTCGATGATAAAACTCTGTTGATTTTCCGTGGTATAGGTCATTCCTATCACGGCTTGTTGAATATCATTTTTAAGTGGGGCGTACCATGGCGAGGTTCTGGCAAGCAATGACGCCGGCGGCATTAGCGTTAATAGCGCCATTTTTTGGCTGTAGCGATACGATGCATGCACCTCCATTGAATCCGATAGCACCCACGCCGCTGCACTACCAAGGCTGCCGCCAGTTTCTTGCCCGTAACGGCCGAAGCCATAGAGATCAAGGCTCCCGGCGTGATGGTAGGCACGCGCGACGAATGCTTGCTCGGTCGATGCATCCGTATTTGCGGCATGACCCGGATTAACGAACGCTAATGCCAGTGAACTCTCTGCATCAAAATACTCTGCCATTACCATTGGTCTGCCGATCAAGGTGCTGGTGATGAAGGCTTGGCGTTTTTCTTGTTGAATCATATCGTTAGGACGAAAACCGTAGGCCACGTCCCAACTTACAATTTTCTTACCAGCACTGAATTGCCATGCGCCATTGCCCCAACCCGTGTAGAGCTCGTTTAACCATGCACTTACATTAGTTCCACCATGATCAAATGCATGACCTTGCACGGTGCCGATAGCGGTGATACCGTGCGTGGCTACATGCAACTCAGTCTGGATAGTGGCGTCATTCGTATTTTCAGTAATAAATCCTGGTAACAATTGATTCGTGGCGGCTACGGGACCTGCAGCATTGTTGTTGGCATTCATCCACAAAGTGCGAACCTGACCACTCAGCGCGATTTCATTCGTACCGGCGGCATTCACATCGGCGGCATTCACAATCTGACCGTTCGCACAGAGGAGCATTAGCGTTATGAGGCGAGATAATCTTGATGCATGAGTTATCGCCTTGGCGGATGAAACCATGAGTTACTCCAGATTGGGATTTTTAGCTAAGAACATAGGATTGAGCCACTGGTCGGGTATCGATTTTGGCTTCCTTCCCAAATACTGCACGCGGGTCTCTTTGTGACTACTTAACTGGTCTAGTAGAATCATTTGGCTTACCGCCGTTGGCGCTTGCGGCTTATCGAACACAAAACTTGCTTGTTTCGCCAGTTTTTCTGATTGGACATAAAGATCCGCTTTTAATGGTTCGTGCAAGGTTTTCCCCAGCCACAACTCGATGTGTTGATAGGCGACTGATTTACGGCTCGCATTGAGGCTCAGATGCAGGCAGGAGCGACCATCACATTGTTCTTCGCCGACGATTTTTCCTTCGTAATCTTGTTCCCATGCAGTGGTCGCAATATCGCCGATCGATGCGTCGCCAAGTAATTTTTGCATCGGTGTAATACGCATAGGACGTTGACTACCAGGTAATAGCATCCAGAAGTCATCGCCGGACATCAGCACTTTTTGGCCTTTTTCGGCAGGACTTTGCATCAGCACTAAGGACTGACGATTAGGACGGTTATAAACCAGATAGGCACGCTCTTTTTCTTTGTTTCCATCGTGACTGAAGGTAGTGATGATTGTTTCAACTTGCATACTTTCTTCGCCAAGTCGAAAATGGTCAGCGGCCTTCAAGAGGTTTTTAAGTTCATCGGCATGCGTGAGTGCGCAAACATTTGTCAACATCAGAAACAAACTGACGGACAGGAATTTCTTATTTTTCAGTAACATGATGTTTCCTTCATTTAGTTATGCGCTAAAGCATCGACAATGGGTTGCTGCATCGTTTTGCGAGCAATTAAGCCGGACGACAGCATTGATAATGCGATCATTCCAAGTAGGGTAAAAAAGATCATTGCAGCGTCGATAGTAATGAGCAAGGGGTAGCCGGTTGAACGACCAGGTGGTGGCGGCATTTCAACTGGAAAAATTAACAATAAGACGGCAATCGTCATGGCAATAATTGCCCCGGTTATCGCGCCAGCAGCACCGAGGAACATGCCTTCAAAGGTAAAACTACGTATCAATTCTGAGGGGAGGGTTCCCATCGCACGCAGGCTGCCAATTTCGCGGGTTCGTTCAATGATCGCCATCGCCATCGCATTGGTGACGACAAACACCACAATGACACTGATGATCAATCCCAATGCACCAAAAATTCGGTTATAAAGATCGCGCACCGATTTATAGAAGAATGCTTCATCGAGCCAGGTTTCTACTTTCAATGTGGGCAAAAGTTGACTAATTCTTTGTTGTGCAGGATTGGTCGCTTGCATGCTATCTAAAAACACACCGAGACTGGAAACGCGCTGCGTATTCAAGATCTTTTGCGCGGTTTTGATATCGGTATAGACCAGGCGCTTGTCGATATCAGGAATGCCCGTTGATACGACACCTTTCACTTTGACATCCATGGCGTTGAGTGCACCATCAACCGTACTGACCATTAATGTTAAATCACTGCCAGTTTTGGCCTTCAGGCTTTTTGCCAGTGCTTCACCCAGCATGATTTCTGCAACAGGCGCATTCGCTTGTAAAATTTCGCCTTCCTTCAATGTGAGAAACGGCCCCTTTACGGCAAATTCTGCCTGCGGGTCAATCCCAATTGCCAGCATGATGGTTGACTTGTCGCCATTGCTAATGAGACCGCTAAAATCGACTCTGGGCAGTACATAGCGAACGGCGGGGTCACTCAGTATTTGCTGTTGAAGTGCCGGCGCATTGTCCATGCCGAATTGCAGAGGTACATCTTCTTCCGTATTAAAGTGTGCAGGCGTGCCAACGATCAAATGCCCTGTAGTCCGCGCGGCTGCTTGAGATAAGCCTTCATAAGTAGAATAAGCGAACCCACCCGCTAACAAAATCGCTGCGGTGCCCAGGGCTGCGATGGCTACCGTGACTAAGGACCGACGACGATTGCGCTGACTATTATGAAACGCAAACTTCAGCCAGGTGATATTGTCAGTGAATAATTTCATTGTAGTTTCCCATCCAATAAAGCAACAATGCGATCAGATCGCCGCGTTAAGCGCTCGTCGTGACTCGCAATAATGAAAGCCGCACCCTCAGCGTGGCCACGCTCACGCATCAGGTCTAGTACCTGATCGGCTGTGTGTGAATCGAGACTTGCGGTGGGTTCGTCGGCGATCACGATGGATGGCCGTTTAATCAAGGCGCGGGCAATTGCTACGCGTTGCCTCTGACCGCCTGACAGCGCATCGGGTAAATGTTGTGCATGTTCATGTAATCCGACTGCTTTGAGTTGTGCCGCGACGCGTTCTTTGCGCTCGGCGAGCGGGACGCCAGTTAAAAATAAGGGATAGTCGACGTTTTCCGCAACGGTCATGACAGGCACTAAATTAAAGCTTTGGAAAATAAACCCAATCGTGTCGCGTCTTTGTATCGTCAATTGTCTCTCGGTCAACGATTTGGAATTGACACCATTGATCATCACGTCGCCTGTATCGGCACGATCAATCAATCCACATAAATTCAAAATCGTACTCTTTCCACTACCCGAGGGGCCAGTTAAGGCTAATAATTCCCCTCTTTGTATCTGCAAATCAACGCCACGTAGTGCTTGCACCAAGTGCTCACCCAACCGATATGCCTTATGTACGCCGTGTAATTCCATGATGGCTGTTTGGTTCATGATGGAATGCCTTTCAATAAACTGGCAGCGCTGTTTGCTTGTGGCGCATTGGCTTGTATGACGGCATTTAAATATGTTTTTGCCAGCTCTGGATGCTTTTGTTCAAGTGCCAGATTGGCTGCACGTAACCATACGGCACCACGAAAACTACTTACCGTGTTTATAAATTGTGGATGCTGCAAAATCTCATTTAAGAGCTTTTGACCTTGGGCGGCACGATTCATGAATCCCGGTACTGCCAAAAACGTATTGGCGGCAACAAACTTTACTTCCAAAGTGACGGGCACGTTGCCGTGCATAGCAATACCAGAGTTGCTATTGCTCAGGTTGTCGACATTGGTCGTTATTTGTAAGGCCTTGTCCAGTTTTGCCATCCCATCTTCGGCATACGACATTTTCTTCCATGGAAAAATGGTGGTAGTCGCGAGCTTTGCCGTAGCTGCACCTGCATACGCCATTAAGAGGGGATTTGCTGGTTCTGCATTCAGCAGCTGCTGAAACTCTTGAGCAGCTTGCTCAGTATCAGTATTACCAGATGCGGAAGTAAATTTTTTAAAACTGGATTGAAATGCAGGTTCAGAAAAAGCGCTGGCAGAATTAATGACACAAAAAAATGATGCCAGAGCTACAGTGAGCGAAATGCTTGAGCGTGCTGTGATTGCTTTCATGTTGATCTCCTGTTAGTGAAGGACTACGACAGGCGAAGCTTAAATTTGGCGCGTGTTCCGTACCAGGGATTTGCGACTATTGGAGAAAGTCTGGCGTGAACGCGGTAAATTGTGGCGCGAATGGAGATGCTTAGATGTGGGGAGGCGGGTGCTGAATATGCCGAAATGCTATTCCGGCATGAGAATTTATGTGGCGTTAAATCGTACGGATAAGCAAGTCATGGCTAAGGCTTTTGCAAGAGAGGAAGATCTCCTGACTTACGCCCTTTGAGAATCGCTGCATTAATCTTATTCAGAATACTTTTGTCGGTATTTAAGCCGGACACGAAATAAACATCATCTGCTAAAAATGGCTTGCTGATAACCCGGATGCCATGTCGATCCGTCGAGTCGCTGTGAATATTTCTATCTTGCATATATAGGTTAAGATCATTTTCCAATTCTTTGGCAGTGCGAGTACGCGAATTGAGAAGCATTGCATCCATGCGTCCGGACATCAGTTTTTTTAAGCGTGAACTTATCTGAGACGGATCCTCTTCTACTTTGAACCACACATTTCTCATTCCATCAATTTCATCGTTGTAACGTATTCCGCGTACGATCCCAATTGATTTTCCCTTTAATTCCGCATGGCTACCAGTTTCTATTGAGGAATCATCAGGTACGATGAGCCAGACATAATCCGTAAATATACTCTCAGAGTACGCCAGGAATTTCAGTCGTTCGCTGGTTTTTGATATCCCGTAGCCCAGCCCATCTCCTTGTTTGACACCTTCAATCACTCTGGGAATTGGCAAACGACGTATGTCAAAGTGAATCCCGATCGAATGTTCAATAAATTCGAGGATTCTTTGATTTTCCGGACGAATGGGAATAACTTCACCATTGTCGTCGCGTGATTCCCCGGTCAACAGCGTAATTGACGGGACGCCATTAGGCGTCACTTGTGCGCAGCCATTGTCTGACCACAGCGAGAGGGCACTCAGTAGTAAAGTAAATACGCCCAGTCTTGAGAGAGAAATCTGAACCATGCAAACTCGATAAAACGTTATTAGGCGTAAAAAAAAGCAAGCCTGTTATGTAAGTGTTAAATTTGTAATAAATTATTTGTAACGTTTAACACAATTATAGCCCCTGAATGCGCTAAGAAAAGGTGATTTCAAATTTGCTGTGATGGGAAACCAACAAAGTTTTAAATTAAAAAATGGTAGAAAAATCGCTAATCGACGACTTTCATTTAGTGAATGCTAACTTTTATGTCACGTCGTGTATAGATTTTTTGTTGCTCTAAAATCATTAGATAAAATTTCTACATTAATTGGAATGTTTTCTTCTCATTGTGAATTATTGTCATAGGTCGTTTTTTCTCCGTTTTGATTTTCTATCATGTGCTTTATCAGATAGGAGAAAAATCATGCCATTAGTAACCATTACCCTTCGTCGGCCAAAAACTGCAGATTTTAAAACGGCGGTATTCGATTCAATTCACGGTGCTTTGGTTGAATCTGGCGTACCAGTTGATGATTTATTTCAGCGCGCTCTAGAGCTCGATGCTGTGAATTTTCGATTTGATGCACGTTACCCGGAGGCGAAACAAGACCGCGATGAAAATTTCGTGTTAGTCGAAATTTTATGGTCCGTCGGCCGTAGCGTTAAGGTTAAAAAGAAACTGTTAGAAAGTTTGATGCACCGCTTAAGCGATCAAAATATTCATCCAGAAAATGTAATGGTTGTATTCAAAGAAACGACGTGGGAAAACTGGTCGTTTGCCGGTGGACGGTTAATCCATACCTGAATCAAATTTGAATCAAAGTTAGTTCAAAGTTAGTTCAAAGTTAGTTCAAAGTTAGTTCAAACTTGATTCATTGTTGTTGAAGTTTGAGCCCGAAACGTCATCAATTTTATTTTTTCCCAAATGTAATTATTTTTGTATTCTTCTTATCCCCCTATGTCAGGATAGATGTCGCGTCAATTAATTCACATCAACCGTATTGGGGCGGAGTAGAGACATGCAGTGAATCGTTATCCAGCAGAACGCAAGGAGGCCATCCTTAAGCAGATGATGCCG
>NZ_JBMPPH010000071.1:0-12103 GCF_049340285.1 Undibacterium sp. SXout20W
TACACAACAGGAGATTGATCACGCCATGAATAGACTGAATAATCGACCAAGAAAAAGGTTAGGATACCTTACACCCAATCAGGTATTCTTCAAAAATACGCTTGCACTTCAAAATTGAACTCGCGTAAACATTTACACGGGCTAACAACTGCTAACAAATGGGAACGTAAAATCCGTGGGCGGAGGCAACCAGCCCTTTTGAGCGACACAAGGTATCAGGCGGGTTACAACCACCCTGATACGATTGAGTCTCCGCACCCACGGCAATATCGCTGTTGACTTTCTCCGCTTAACTAAAGCAATTCAAAGCAATTTGTGCTTCACGGAAAATGGATCAGGAAGTGTCGTTGTCTGAGCGCAGCGAGTTAAGATACTTTCCCGTTTTACGTGATGCGCAAATTGTGCCGACACGCCGCGAAGGCACATGCAGGGCAACGTCCCAGCGTCGCCTTTCTTTTGCTTACGTTGCTTTGGCGAAGCAAAGATAAGTAAGTGGCTACCGGGCCACACCCGGCATGGCTCTACAAAGAGCGATCGCTTTACACATTAAAAAGGGCGCAAAAATAACGCAAAAAGGGATGGCATCAGGATTGACTTAGATCACAGCACGTAGGGCACGTGCAATTCGCCATTTTAAGTAGCCAAAAGATCGGCGCAGATTGTACCCGCCCCACACAATACGATTTGGCGCGCTTTATTTCCCAATACAAAACCGCGAGAAAATCACACCCAGCAAGTCGTCCGAAGAAAACTCACCGGTGATGCTGTTGAGCCTGTCTTGGGTCAGGCGTAATTCTTCCGCAAACAGATCCAGTGACTGATCGTTTTGCGCGGCGTATTCCGCGGCGGTTTGCAGATGTTCGTGCGCGTGTTTGAGTGCGATCAAGTGGCGCTCGCGGGCGAGGTATAAAGATTCACCGGTTTGTTGCCAACCTGCGATGCGCAGCAATTCTTTGCGCAGCAAATCGATACCGATATGGTCTTGTGCTGAAAGATAAATGTGGGTTGCATCTTCCATCTGATCGACACTTGCGTGGTGACCAGAGATATCGATTTTGTTCCAGACACGGATCACCGGAACACCATCCGGGAAGCGCGCAACGATCGCTTCATCGGCGCGAGTCGGGCCACGGCTCGCATCGAGTAGATGCAAAATGACATCTGCTTTTTCAACTTCTGCCCATGTGCGTTCTATGCCGATGCGTTCTACTGTATCGATCACATTAACGATGCCACCCGGCTCTACATCATCATGTTCGTGGCGTATGCCAGCGGTATCGATAATGTTGAGTGGGATACCTTCAATGTGGATCGTCTCGGTGACTTTGTCACGCGTCGTACCAGCAATTGGCGTGACAATCGCGACATCATCACCTGCGAGAGCATTTAGCAAAGAGGACTTGCCGACGTTAGGCTGACCAGCCAATACAATATTCAAACCAGCGCGCAACAACGCCCCTTGTGCTGCTTGCTCGAACACTTTTTGCAAAGCGGTTTGTATGGTGCTGAGTTGACCACGCGCATTCGATTTTTCTAAAAAATCAATTTCTTCTTCCGGAAAATCTAAAGTCGCTTCGACCAGCATGCGCAGGTGAACGACTTTGTCGACCAGATCATGAATGACTTTTGAAAACGCGCCAGACAACGATTGCGAGGCTGATTTGGCTGCTGCTTCCGTCGACGCTTCAATCAAATCCGACACAGCTTCGGCCTGGGCTAAGTCCAGTTTATCGTTTAAGAAGGCACGTTGAGTAAATTCGCCGGGTTCGGCTAAGCGTAAACCTGATGCTTTACCCGCTTCGAGGCAACGGCTTAATAACATTTGCATCACCACCGGGCCACCGTGGCCTTGCAACTCCAGCACGTCTTCACCCGTGTAAGAGTGGGGGGCCTTGAAATAAATTGCGATACCCTGATCAATAACGGTGCCATCTTCCTGAGTAAATGGCAGGTAACTCGCATGACGCGGTTTAAGTTGGGTTGTGCCAAATAAGGCGCTTATGACGGGCGCCAGATTTTTGCCGGAGATGCGCACAACACCGATACCTCCGCGTCCGGGGGCGGTGGCAATGGCGGCGATGGGGATAGGTTCGTAGATCATGTTCAAATTATCTTTGCTTGCACTGCAGAAGTGCAGAAATATAGGCAGCTTTGTGACGGAAATGCGACAAACAATTTAGCTTCGCCATTACATTAATATAAAAAAAGCCCGCAACTGGCGGGCTTTTTGGGGGCTTTCGATTTTTTTCAGAGTCTTCAAACTCTCAAAATAATACTTAAGCCTTTACTTTATGTTCAGGTGGAATCAATTTATTGTTGATCACCCATTGCTGGCCAATCGACAGAATGTTGTTCACTACCCAGTACAGTACCAGACCGGACGGGAAGAAGAAGAACATTACTGAGAACGCCAATGGCATAAACATCATCATTTTGGCTTGCATAGGATCTGCAGGTGCCGGATTCAGTTTAGTGGTGATATACATCGAAATCGCGTAAATCACAGGCAAAATGAACAGCGGATCTGGTGAAGTCAGATCAGTGATCCAACCCATCCAAGGTGCGCCACGCATTTCAACGCTGGCTTGCAATACCCAGTACAAGGACAAGAACACGGGCATCTGAATCAGAATAGGGAAGCAGCCACCGAGCGGATTGATTTTCTCGGTTTTGTACAATTCCATCATCGCTTGATTCATTTTTTGCGGATCGTTTTTGTAACGTTCACGCACAGCCTGCATCTTCGGTGTGACGACTTTCATTTTTGCCATGCTGCGATAACCAGCAGCGGACAATGGGAACAAGGCCAGTTTAATGGAAATGGTAAATGCAACGATCGTCCAACCCCAGTTGCCGATCAAGCCATGGATAAAGCTCATCAAGCCAAATAAGGGTTTAGCGATAATAGCCAAGATACCGTAGTCTTTGACCAGTTCCAGACCTGGGGCAATTTTTTCCAGTACGGCGGTCGATTGTGGGCCTGTGTACAGCGTTGCGTCAGAATCTTTACTTGCACCAGGAACAATACTGCCTAATTGCAATACCGTGCTGACCGCGTAAATGTTGTCACGCACTTTTTCGGTACGGAATTCGCGCATCATCCCTTTGTCTTGCGGTACAAACGCAGACACAAAGAAATGTTGAATCACAGCAATCCAGCCATTGTCGGCTGATTTAGCATGATTACTGTTGCTGCTGCCTGACTTTTCTTCTTCTGCTTTGCGGATTTTTTCAAATTCCAGCTTTTGGAAGTGTTCCGAGTCTGTGTACACCGCAGGTGCATAGAATTCGGACGGGCCTGTAAACATCGAACCGCCTTCAGGTTTTGTGCCGTCATGTATCAGTTGCAGGTACAACATTGGTGTTATTGGTGCGCCAGTGTTGTTGGTGACTGTGTGTTTGACGTCAATCGCGTAGTCACCTTTTTTGAAGGTGAACGTTTTTGTCAGTTTGACGCCACCTTGCTCTGAGACCAAAACCAACTGCACACTATCGCTGCCATCGAGGCTACGTTTGCCTGGTTGTGCGATAAACACAGACTTGTGATTTGGATAAGCGGCATTAGCTAAACCAGTTTGTGCGAGATAAGTACGGGCATTACTTTCATCAAACAACACAACGTTTTTATCGCTTTGCTGTTTTGCGGGTAAGCCGACAGCCTCTAAGAATGGCTCGTAGAAATGCTCTGGCTTTGGATGATCTTTATATTGCAATAATTCCAGACGTTTGACTTCGCCGCCCAAGGTATCGATATCCGCCTTGATTACGTCGGTCGTGATCGTAATACGCTCAGTTTTCACGGCTACTACCGCAGCATCGCCAGCAGCAGGTGTTGTTGTGCCGCTTGCTGCGGCACTAGCTGCAGTGGCTGGGACGGAAGAATTCGCAGGCGTCGTTGTTTGCGCATTTTTTGCCTGTTGCGTTGCCGCTGCAGGGAAGAACATGGATGATTTGCCGTTATGGCGCATCCAGTTATCCCACAGTAGCAACAGCGACATAGAAAAAATAACCCACAGGACGGTACGTTTGATATCCATTTTATCCATTTGGTGTATGTCAGGAAAAGTGTGAGGAATGACCAGTGCTGCCAGAATGATCATGGCAGCATGGGTCGGATGTGGGGACAATCTTTTGTTTTTCACTAGCCAGCGGGACATGATCCACGCCACCAGGATGAAAAGGATGACATTTACACAAGCGTTTGCCTGCTAAATAACTTCCCTTGGTCGCACCATGCAATGCGATTGCCTGTGCTGCATACTCAGAACAACTGGGGTAAAAACGACAATTCTGCCCCAACATAGGACTGATTGCATACTTGTAGAAGCGTAGCAACAGGAGCAGTAGTGTTTTCATGTCAGCCGCCTTTTTTACAGGCAGGTGCCGCAAACAGGCGCAGAATTTCCGCCCGCAGCTCGCGCTTGAGCTGGGCAGTCGTCGCTGGGCCATCTTTGCTATTGACGGGACGCGACAGTCGCACAATGCAATCGACGTTTTGTAAGGCGGCACATCTGAAAATTTCACGCGTTACACGCTTGATCGTATTGCGGGTCACTGCGCGCGGCGCAAAGCGCTTGGCAGCAACCACACCTAAACGAGCATGCGGCAGTTCATTGGCTCTGGCGTAGAGCACAAAATGAGGCGTTTTTTGCACGGGGCGCAAACGAAAAACGGATGAAAATTCATCCGTTTTAATGATGCGTCGGGCACGTGCAAAATCTGCACCGCCGGCATCCGCCTGAACTGGGTCAGCTAAAAAATTGATCATGCGATGTCAGCGAAAGCTGCCGCAGACCAAAAATTTAAAATCAAGCTGCCAGGCGTTTACGGCCTTTAGCACGGCGTGCATTCAGTACAGCGCGGCCACCGCGGGTTGCCATACGTGCGCGGAAACCGTGAGTGCGCTTGCGGCGAACGACGGAAGGTTGGTAAGTACGTTTCATGTTGGTCTCGCTATTTGAGCAATAAAAAAAATCGGAATTACGGGTAAAGGCTTGCGTTGTTTACGTCAGGCTTTTCACCTTTACTGCCCCAAAACCGCTGCTCATGGCTTGCTGCATCACTGTACTGCCCATGTGCTGAACTGGTAAAACTCAACACAAACAATGCACCATCCAATAAAAGAGGGTAGGGAACCCGTAATTAGACACCATTTTTACCTTACCTGTCAATCACTTAGCGTAAAAATTAATCAAAAGCCGTTTACGGGCGGTGCTGCGGTGCAAAGAATAAATTTAATCCAAGGCTGTGGATAACTCGCCCAGTCGCGGTTAAAATAGAGGATTAGCGCGGCACCGGTTTATGCCTTTATGGCAACTTTCGACAAATTGAATTAAACGGCAATATGCTTCATATCTGTTCCTTTGTACAAATTGTACAAATTGTACAATCTGAACAATTTGTACATGATGATGAACACATGGCGTTTTTAATTCCTGAAAACAGAAAGTAACAAGGGTAATGAAAATTTCTGACCCTGACAGAAACTGCAGCGAAATAAGTCGTCACTACTTTGGTTGGTTTTTCTGAAAAAGCCAACGTGATCAAAAAGTCGTGCGCTTAGTTTTGGTGAATGTTTCATTCATTCGGCTCCGCGCATTTGCATTTAATAATTTAAAGTCATACATGGAAAATTTCTGGCAAGCCTGTTCGTCCCAACTTGAGCAAGAGCTTCCACCGCAACAATATAGTGCATGGATTAAATCGCTCGTACCGCTGTCCTTCGAAGAAGGCAAGCTGAGTATTGCTGCGCCCAATCGTTTTAAACTCGATTGGGTCAAAGCCCAATTTGCGAATCGTATTTCTGAACTGGCAAACCAGTATTGGGACGAAGAAGTCGAAGTTGTTTTTGTGCTCGATCCACGCGGCGGTAAAAAACCGGCTCCGGCACCGATGCCTACGCGTCCGGGTGTGGATGGTGAAATACCAAGCAGCAACAGTGCACCAGAAATGCAAGCCGAAGCAGCCGCACCAGAAGCCTCGCCACGTCGCGATCTCAGCCGTATCAATGTCGAATTAACGTTCGATAGTTTCGTGACCGGTAAAGCCAACCAATTGGCGCGCGCCGCAGCAATTCAAGTTGCCAACAATCCTGGCGTTTCATACAACCCATTGTTTTTATACGGCGGTGTTGGTCTTGGTAAAACGCATTTGATTCACGCGATCGGCAACCAGATTCTGGTCGATAACCCCAATGCGAAAATCCGCTACATCCACGCCGAACAATATGTGCGTGACGTGGTCACGGCTTACCAGCGCAAAGGCTTTGACGAATTCAAACGTTACTACCATTCACTCGATCTGTTGCTAATCGATGATATTCAATTCTTTGGTGGCAAGAGCCGCACGCAAGAAGAATTCTTCTATGCGTTTGAAGCGCTGATCGCTGCCAAGAAGCAAATCATCATCACCAGCGATACGTATCCTAAAGAAATCACCGGCATGGATGATCGCCTGATTTCGCGTTTTGACTCTGGTTTAACGGTTGCGATTGAACCACCAGAATTAGAAATGCGGGTCGCGATTTTGCTCAAAAAAGCACATTCCGAAGGCGTGCATTTTTCTGATGACGTGGCTTTCTTTGTCGCCAAACATTTGCGCTCAAACGTGCGTGAATTGGAAGGCGCCCTGCGCAAGATTCTTGCTTACTCACGCTTCCACGGCAAAGAGATCACGATTGACGTTGTTAAAGAAGCCTTAAAAGATTTGTTGTCAGTACAAAATCGTCAGATTTCTGTAGAAAATATTCAGAAAACCGTCGCCGACTTTTTCAATATCAAAGTCGCTGACATGTATTCCAAAAAACGTCCGGCGAATATTGCCAGACCACGCCAGATTGCGATGTATCTGGCGAAAGAACTAACGCAAAAAAGTTTGCCAGAAATTGGCGAATTGTTTGGCGGTCGCGATCACACCACGGTCTTGCATGCTGTACGCAAGATCACGGCGGATCGTGGCAAGAATCCAGAATGTAACCATGAATTGCATGTGCTTGAGCAAACCCTCAAAGGTTGATGCGAGCGCATTTTTGATAAAAGCATCAAGTAATTTAGCAGCAGCATGACCGCAGTTTTTAAGCAGTATTTATTGTATTCAACCACGATTAGCGAGGATTTCAAATGCAATTGGTAAAAACCCACCGGGACACACTGCTCCGGCCTTTGCAAATTGTGAGTGGTATTGTCGAGCGTCGGCACACATTGCCGATTTTGGCCAATATCCTCATTCGCAAAGACGGTGAACAAGTGTCCTTCTTGTCGACGGACATCGAAGTACAAATCACGACCAAAGCAGAAATCGGCTCTGGCGGCGATGTTGTGGCTACCACGGTTGCTGCACGCAAATTGTTGGATATCTTGCGCGCCCTGCCGGATGATCAGGACGTGGTTCTCAAGCTGGACAACAAACGCATGAGCGTGCAGTCTGGTAAATCACGTTTTTCTTTGCAAACCCTGGCAGCGGAAGAATTCCCTACTGTAGCACAAGCTGAACACTTCAATGCCAGCGTCAATTTGCCGCAAAAAACCTTGAAGCATTTGTTCAACATGGTGCACTTCTCCATGGCGCAACAAGACATTCGTTATTACCTCAATGGCCTCTTGTTGGTGGTCGATGGTAAAAACGTGATTGCCGTTGCGACTGACGGTCATCGTCTGGCGTTTTGCCAGGTCGAGGTGGAACAAGAGTTCCCACGCCATGAAGTCATCATCCCACGCAAAACAATTATCGAATTGCAGCGCTTGCTGGAAGACAAAGAAGACCCGGTACAAATCGACATCGCCAACAATCAGGTCAAACTGACGTTTGCAGATATCGAACTGGTGTCCAAACTGGTTGAAGGTAAATTCCCTGACTTTAATCGCGTGATTCCGAAAGGCTACAAAAATAGCTTTACACTCGGTCGTGAACAATTGCTGCGCTCGTTGCAACGTGCAGCGATCATGACGTCAGACAAGTTTAAAGGTGTGCGTTGTGTGATCACACCAGGCAGCATGCAAATCTTGTCGACCAATGCCGATCAAGAAGAAGCGATGGAAGAAATCGAAATCGATTACGGCGGCGATAGTGTCGACATCGGTTTCAACGTCAGCTATTTGTTGGACGTATTGAACAACCTGAAATGCGATCAAGTCTGCGTTTCTCTGGGTGATTCCAATTCTTCCGCATTGATCACCGTTCCAGAAAACACTGACTTCAAATACGTTGTCATGCCAATGAGAATTTAAGCATGCCACCCCCTTTCCCGCAAGCGGGAGAGGTCAGGGGTGAGGGACGTTGATATCGGTGAAACACGGGCAACTGCACGAAACGCAGCCAGTTGTGCAATCTGATCTTCAATGTCTTTTTAGCAGAGTACCCACTCCGCCACCCCACCCTTCCCCGCCCACCACAAAATGAGCGAGCAAGGGATTGAATACCCATGAACACGCAGTAAACACAAACGAAGGTAGCCATGTCCGATCAAAACCAAGAGAACCAACCAGCTTCAGCCGCCAGTTCCAATCAATATGGCGCATCCTCCATCCAGATTCTGGAAGGCCTGGAAGCCGTACGTAAGCGCCCTGGCATGTACATTGGCGACACGTCGGACGGCACTGGTTTGCATCATCTGGTCTTCGAAGTGTTAGATAACTCCATCGACGAATCTCTGGCAGGTCACTGTACTGAAATCAACGTTGCGATTCATACCGACAATTCCATTTCGATTACCGATAATGGCCGCGGTATTCCAACAGGTATCAAATGGGACGACAAGCACGAACCTAAGCGTAGCGCCGCTGAAATCGTTATGACCGAATTGCACGCCGGCGGTAAGTTCGATCAGAACTCCTACAAAGTCTCCGGTGGTTTGCATGGCGTTGGTGTTTCTTGCGTAAACGGCTTATCCAAATTACTTAAGCTGACGATTCGTCGCGACGGCAAAGTCCACACCATGGAATTTGTCCGTGGCGTACCGCAAAACCGTGAGCTCGAAACTGTCGACGGCATCGTTACATCACCGATCAAAGTCGTCGGCGACACAGACAAACGCGGTACTGAAGTGCATTTCTGGGCTGATGAAGAAATCTTCACCCACGTTGAATTCCATTACGAAATTCTGGCAAAACGTATCCGCGAATTGTCTTTCCTGAACAACGGCGTGCGCATCAAACTCAACGACCACCGCACTGGTAAAGAAGAGTTATTTGCGTTTGAAGGCGGTACCCGCGGTTTTGTGGAATACATCAACAAAGCAAAAAGCGTATTGCACCCAACGATTTTCCAGGCAACTGGCGAACGTGTATCCGATCAAGGCACCAACATCACTGTTGACGTGTCTATGCAATGGAACGATGCGTACAACGAACAAGTACTGTGCTTCACAAACAATATTCCACAGCGCGACGGTGGTACCCACTTAACTGGCTTACGCGCTGCGATGACCCGCGTCATCAACAAATACATCGAAGAACACGAATACGCTAAAAAAGCCAAAGTCGAAGTCACTGGCGACGATATGCGCGAAGGCTTAACTTGCGTCTTGTCCGTCAAAGTACCTGAACCAAAATTCAGTTCACAAACCAAAGACAAACTCGTTTCTTCCGAAGTACGTGGCCCGGTTGAAGAAATCGTCGCCAAAACGCTGACCGACTTCTTAGCTGAAAAACCCAACGACGCCAAAATCATTTGCGGCAAAATCGTTGAAGCCTCCCGCGCCCGCGAAGCAGCACGCAAAGCCCGTGAACTGACCCGTCGTAAAGGCGTCATGGATGGCCTGGGCTTGTCCTCCAAGCTTGCTGATTGCCAGGAAAAAGATCCTGCCCTGTGCGAACTGTACATCGTCGAGGGTGACTCCGCGGGCGGTTCTGCCAAACAAGGTCGTGACCGTAAGTTCCAGGCGATTTTGCCTTTGCGCGGTAAGGTGCTCAACGTCGAAAAAGCCCGCTTTGAAAAAATGCTCTCCAGCGAACAGATCACTACCTTGATCGCCACGCTGGGTACCAGCATCGGCCCTGACGAATTCAACGCTGACAAACTGCGCTACCATCGCATCATCATCATGACCGATGCGGACGTTGACGGTGCCCACATTCGTACCTTGCTGCTGACCCTGTTCTATCGCCAAATGCCACAACTGGTAGAACGCGGCCACATCTACATCGCCCAACCACCACTGTACAAAGTCAAAGCCGGTCGCGATGAACGCTACCTGAAAGACGACGCTGAAGAAGCAAGCTACATGATGAACGTCGCATTGTCAGGCGCATCGCTGATCCCAAGCACAGGCGCTGACCCGATCACTGGCGACGCATTGGCAGAATTGGTACGCCAATACAATCTGGCCAATGCCATCATGATGCGTTTAACCCGCGTCATCGACCGCGCTGCATTGACTGCCATCATGACCGGCGTCACCCTGAAAATGGACACCTTAGAAAACGCTGAACAATCCGCGATCAATATGACCACAGCGATCAACGATCCAGCGGTTAAAGTTGTAGTGCGTAGCGATGAATTGTCCGGCGCATTCAGCCTGCGCATCGAACGTATGTACCACGGCAACGTTAAAGTCACCAGCATTGACGCAGACTTTGTCGAAGCAACCGACTACAAAGTCTTAGAAAGCGCCGCAGCAACGTTTAAAGGTCTGTTAGGCGAAGGCGCTTTCATGCGCCGTGGCGAAGGCGAACGCGCAAAAGAAATCGCCGTACAAGACTTCCACCACGCCATGCTGTGGCTACGCGACGAAGCCGAACGCGGCGTCACCAAGCAACGCTATAAAGGTCTGGGCGAAATGAACCCAAGCCAATTGTGGGAAACCACCATGGACCCAACCGTCCGCCGCCTCTTGAAAGTCCAGATCGAAGACGCGATTGCCGCCGACCAGATCTTCACGACATTAATGGGCGACGATGTTGAACCGCGTCGTGCGTTTATTGAGTCGAATGCGTTAAGGGCGGGGAATATTGACGTTTAACTTTACCAAGAATGTCTTAGCATGAGTGAACTCGTTCTTTACCAAACAGAAGATGGCTTAATTCGAATTCAACTCAGAGCCGAAGATGGTAACGTATGGCTGACCCAGTTAGAAATAGCAGAGTTATTCGCGACCACCAAGCAAAACGTCAGCTTGCACGCAAAGAACATTCTTGAAGACAAAGAATTAGACGAGAGAGCAACTGTCAAGGAATCCTTGACAGTTCAAACCGAAGGCAATCGCCAAGTTAAACGTAGCATCACGCTATACAGTTTGGCGATGATACTAGCTATTGGCTACCGCGTCCGTTCGCCACGCGGCAATCAATTCCGCCAATGGGCTAGCGCTCATCTCTCAGAATATCTCCTTAAAGGTTTCGTCATGGATGACGAACGCCTGAAAAACCCAGGCGGATGGGATTACTTTGATGAACTGCTGGCACGTATCCGAGATATTCGCGCTTCAGAAAAGCGTTTTTATCAAAAGGTTCGCGACCTATTTGCACTAAGTCATGACTATCAAAGTAGTGACAGCAAGGCACAAGTGTTCTTTGCAGAAGTGCAAAACAAACTTCTTTACGCTGTCACGCAGCAAACCGCAGCTGAAATCATTGTAGCGCGAGCCGATCCCAACTCTCCCAATATGGCACTCACGACTTGGAGCGGCACAGGGGTACGCAAACATGATGTTGTGATTGCAAAGAATTATTTAACAGCAGATGAAGTCGATACACTCAACCGTCTCGTCGTGATCTTTTTAGAACAAGCAGAACTACGCGTCAAAGACCGCAAAGAACTATCCCTAGATTTTTGGCGTAATAACGTAGATAAGCTTCTGGAATTTAATGACAAGCCGATCTTGCACAATGCCGGAAAAATCAGTAATGATCAAATGAAGCAGATAGCTCAAACGCGTTACGATAGCTTTGAAGCGGCAAGGCGTGAAGCTGAAGCAAAGGCTGCGGACGCTGATGATTTGCGGATGCTTGAAGTGATGGCGAAAAAAGTTGAAAAAAAATATAGGCGAATTCTAGGATGAAGTGCAATTTATGAACGGTACCGGTTAATGAGGGCAAGATGCGATAGCATTTGTGCCTTTTTGACCGGCCAGTCGAAATTGCATAATGAACTACACACATCTCACCCA
>NZ_JBMPPH010000072.1:0-10762 GCF_049340285.1 Undibacterium sp. SXout20W
ATGGGCGATGAACAGCTTAAATCATCGTCCCAGAAAATGTCTCGGCTTCAAAACGCCGCACCAAGTATTTATGAAGCAGTTACAATCGCATCAACATGTGGTTGCACTTCGAAATTGAATCCGCCAAAACTTAAATGCGTCTTCTAACCTGAAAAAAAGATACTTTGTAGCGAATTTCCAATACTGTGCTGGACTAATTCCTCTAAAAGCGACGAGTTAAAAATATTTTTTGTCTACTTTATTTATTCTTCGTTGAGTATCGGACTAATATGCCAATAGCATCAAATCCACTTGTTTATGTTGTCGATGATGACACCTTAATTCGCTCCACTTTGGAGTCTATATTAAAGGTGCGTAATTATCGTGTTTCGACATTTGGATCTGGCATTCAATTTTTACAAGCAAAATTTGAAGATGACGCCAGCTGCATTCTGTTAGATATGACCATGCCTGGCTTAAGCGGGTTGGATGTTCTGAAAACGTTAAAGGAGCGCGGATGCGCGATACCCGTCATTTTCCTGACGGCGCATACTGACATCGTGTTGAGCGTTCTTGCAATGAAAGCTGGAGCGGAAGACTTCTTAAGTAAGCCTATTCAAACAGAACAGCTTTTATCCTCGATCGAGAAGGCCCATGAGCACTGCTTGGGCAATCTGCAATCAAGAGCTTTGTTAGATGACTTGCGCTGCAGTTATGCAGCGTTGTCAGATACAGAATTACAAGTATTTAATCGTGTGATAAGAGGTCGATTAAACAAGCAAATTGCCTATGAATTGGGCTATGCAGAACGAACGATCAAAGCGTATCGAAGCAGTATTATGGAAAAAATGAAAGTGAACAACTTAGCAAATCTCGTATTATGCTCAATTCAACTTGGTCTTCTTGAATAGTAAAGCCAACTTTTAACCGTTACGACTTTTTATATTATCGCTGGACGGACTACGCCTGCCAATGCATAAAACTGGTCTGCAAATGACATGTTCTCACATCCGACCAGCTTCAGTTGTCCTTTGCGTAGCATATGCATAAGCTCAATTCCCGCCAAAATAGTTCTGGCTGCACGAAATGACTTGAATCCAAGCATCGGACGTGTCATACGCTTGATCCCACGATGATCTTGCTCAACCATATTATTGAGATATTTTACTTGCCTTACAATCACGCTCAGTCCCTTTTCTTCGATGATCTGATCAATCGCTGCTTTACTTGTACCGCTCTTAACCGATTTCTCTTTTAAAAAGTTAATGCGACGGAACCCTCTATTTTGACGGGGCGATGCTATTTATCCTGGCATTAGGTTAGGTATAACCCAATCTGACACTTTCTTGACTAAATCAAATTGAATCATTATGATTAACTTTGAATCACATGTAATTCAAAAAAATACGCTCGCAATCGTGATCTATCGCAGGGGCGTATTCCAGCAAGGCAAAATTTAGATAAAGGGGAAATTGAAATGGCTCATGTAGACACCAAAGTATTAACTGCACATGTACCGCTACCACTAGCCGAGAAAGTCGATCAGCTAGCAGCTCGCCTTGAACGGTCTCGCGGCTGGATCATGAAACAGGCGCTGTCAGCCTGGATCGATCAGGAGGAAGAACGGAGTCGCCTGACCCTTGAAGCGTTGGCTGATGTGGACGCGGGTTGCGTCATCAGTCATCAGTCTATACAGGCGTGGGCGGATAGCCTGAATACCGATACACCATTGCCGGCGCCACGCTGATGGAACTGAAGTGGACCAGTAAGGCGTTATCAGATTTGACGCGACTTTATGAATTTCTGGCGGCGGTAAATAAGGACGTTGCGGTGCGTACGGTGCAATCACTTACCGCAGCACCGGCAAGCTTATTGGCGAACCCGCGTATCGGTGAAAGTCTGGAAGAATTCGAGCCACGTGAGGTGCGCAGAATTCTCATCGGACACTATGAAATCCGCTACGAAATTCAAGCAACTACCATCTATGTGTTACGACTGTGGCATACGCGTGAGGATCGCTAGCGCAACATGATACTCGATATTGTAGCTAATCAGTTATTTTGGACAAACTCCGTCGGTTAGGGCTTAGAACCCCCACCAAGAACCACCAACCCTTTCCGACGCGGATGATTTGGATCTGCTAAAAGATCGACTTGACCATCAATCTGCAACCAAAGATCAGCAGCCCCTTGCGGGTCACCTCTCGCAATGATATGTGCTTCGATCGCATTTAGGTCATCTAAATAAGTTTGTGCTCTCTTGACCTGCTTCATTATGAATTGCGCTGCCGTTGTTTCGTAGCGCGAATGATCGCCTACTCGTCAGACTCAATCACTCTGTTCGTACCACTAATTAGCCCCTCACGTGACGATCAGACCGAATAAAGCCGTTAATTGATTGGGTGAATACCTGTTTTCCTACGGTAAGTACTCGCTCGGTTGTTCCTTGGGCTGGCTTGCGTCCAATGATGCCCAACATGATGCCAAAGGTTGGTAGAGGAAATAAATCCAATGTTTATTACAACAATGGGGATGGACACCTCGGTTGAACTTTGTCTGCATGCACCGCTGAAATGATTGGTGGTGATCTCGCTAATTCTCCCTAGAAAATTATGTCGGTTTTTTCTAGGTTAAAAAATAATTAAATCGCGTGTCTGCGCGGAAGTTTTCGGTACAGTTTCGGTACACTCGTAAAATTTTCCTAATTTCTTTTAATTGTGCTAACCTATTGATTCATATACTATAAAGGCAATCCTAACTTACGCTAACTTGCTGTAGATTGTCCTAGGTAAATGGTTTCGCTGGCAAACTCATAATCCGTTGGTACCGTGTTCGACTCACGGGAGGCCCACCAGAATAGAGTAGCAAAATCAAGGACTTAGATTTATATCTAAGTCCTTTTTTTGTTTTTTGAGAGGACGAAACGTACATTTCAGTACATTGAGCAAATTAACTCAGTACGAAAGAATTTATGGCTACCATCGTCAAGACCCCATCAGGTACCTGGAAAGCAGGTATACAAATCCGGTTGGCATATCACTGTACGGACCAAAGCTTATCAACATTAAATCCTGCTACGAAGTTTGGTATTTGAATGATTTAGTCAATCATCTAGTGACCAAGAATCTGATATCGAGCGACTACCAAAATTTTGTGACTGGAACCACGATTCCAGTGAAAATCGCCCAATCCGGCGATGACGGATTTAAGCCTTTAACGATACCAATGTCCACGGTCATGCGTTTAGTCGGGCTGTAACTCACCGCAGCCAGAAATTGTGCCGTATTCGGTACAAGGCGTCGTTTGGTGCCTGAGACTTCCAAGTCCAACTGCCATTTGTCGTCAACGGTATAGGAAAGCGATCCGGCCCAACCGGTTTGAACAGCCCCCTCCAAAGCATCCGTGCCACCTAGGTGCGTCACATTTAGGTTGAGATCAATGTCAATTTGGCCAAAATCATGACTAACAATTCCGTTGATGCCGTAATCCACCTTTCCGGTACCTATTGCCGTGTTCGCCGTGGGCGACTTTACATTGAATTCAAGTCCCAACGCGGTGGCCTCGCTGATTAAAAATGCCCGCTTAAGTGTGGCGGTTGTATCACCAAATCCGCGATCCACGGCACCGTTGCTGGCATTGCGAACCCAGGCTTCGCCGCCTAAAAGTACACCCCAATTTTCATTAAAAGCCAGCTTAAGTAGGTAAGGTAAGCTGCCGCGACTCACGTCACCCGTCTTAGCGCTGAGTCCACCAAATTCGAGCTCCAACTGCCCTGGAAACGACAACTGCGCCGGATTGGATACGGTGGGCCGGTATGGCGCAACGCCGTCGTCCGCCTCGGCGTGCGCTAGCGAGCAAAGTAGCGAAGTACACATAATTGGCACAATGTGGCGTCTAACCATGGTTGACTTCCATTCATTGAAAAAAATAAGATAAAGCTTGCCACACATTGCGCTTGTTAGCGTTGTATTAGCTATTTGCATTGTATATGCTCCGCAAATTTGGTAATTCGGCATACTGCGCAATTGCTGTACGCCGATCTTACATCAGTAATGTGAGAGCGGGTGACTGGTCGTGCGCCATGCGCGTCAGCGTTGTTGAATAAATCGGAAATTGAGGAAATATTACCCGATGAGGTCACTATTTTAGATTTTTACAGACACTGGCATGCCGAGCATGGTCATGATGTTGAGTACGGACGAACTGATACACGCCTCAGTTTTTTGCTGTGGTAAAGCACGCGCCTTGAGCGTGTTGCCGAAGATGTGCTTGTAGCACTGTACGGCAAGCGCAGCATAATTGCGTGTGTTGTAGCCAGTGAGTTTCTGCCAGGGCATGCGCCCTAGTTTTGCAATTGTCTGAATATGCTCGTCTCGTTGCGTATTGCCGGCCTGAGAAACGACCGCAGTGTTACGCGGTGGAATAATGATTTGAGCATCAGGATGCTTGCCCAAAACGGCCTGAGAAACCGGTTCACCGTTATAAGCGCCATCGTCCATGAATGTGCTGATGGGTGTAGCGATTTGATCAAGCAGCTCAGGAACTGCAGTTGGGTTATCTACGTCAGGCGTGGTCAATTCACACGCCACAATTTGATGTTTCTCATTAATGACCGATATGGCGAAGCGAATATGTTTTACCAGCAAAATTGGTGGTCTGGGTGACCGGCTGCCATATTTTGTTAATGCGTTGTTTTGAAGCACAAATAAAGTTGGCACACCTAGTGAACGCGGGTTGAATCTGCTGATAAATACTGAAAAAACTAAGTGGATTTTAATTTTAGGGCATCAAGTAAAACAGCGAAAGCGGGCGATAGTTGACGTCGACTTGCAAAATATAGGTGATAGCCTGGGAAGTAAGGGCACCATTCTGTCATTACTCTCACAAGACGTCCTGCTTGGATATCTTGTTCTACCATATCCTCTGGAACATAGGCTATACCTAATCCAGCCAATGCAGCTGAGACCATTTGAGGGCTGGTATTAAAAGTGAGTTGTCCCTCGACGCGAACATTGACGGTGTGCTTCTCTTTTTCGAATTCCCACGCGTATAACCCCCCGTGCGTTGCTAATCGAAATCCTATGCAATTATGGTTGGCAAGATCTTGCGGTATCTTGGGAGCCGGATACTTCGAAAAATAACTAGGAGAGGCAACGACGGCCATGCGTAAGTCCGGTGCGATTCGAACCGCGATCATGTCTTTGGCGACTTGATCGCCTAGCCTTACACCCGCATCAAATCGCTCAGCGACAATGTCAATGAGCCCATAGTTGATGATGACTTCGACTTTGATGTCAGGATAGTTCGGTAAAAATTTTTCTAGTAAAGGCCACACGACATTTGTGGCTGCATGACCCGCGGCAGAAATCCTGATATTGCCGGCCGGTTTGTCACGTAACGCGCTTAACGCCGCAACCTCTGCCTCAATTTCATCCAACCGTGGTGCCACCGAGGCAAGGAGGCGTTCTCCCGCCTCTGTGGGTGAAACGCTGCGAGTCGTTCGGGTGAGTAGCCGAACACCTAGTCGGGACTCTAACGCCCGCATGGTGTGACTCAGCGCAGAGGGGGACACGCCGAGCTTTGCCGCCGCTTTGGTAAAGCTGCCTTCTCGGCTAATCGCAACAAAAGCTATCAGGCTATTAAAGTTCTCTTGCGACATTAATGAATTCCATTCATAAGCTCATGCAGATTATACCGTCTAATCAAAAGTGCAGGTCGTCTGTACAGTAGCGCTATGGGATAAGTTTGTTCGGTGAGCAGACAGGCGGCATCTTTGCCCTATGATGTCTTGGAGAGGAAAAATGCAAAAACGTCAATTAGGAAATAGCGATTTAGAGGTATCCGCGATTGGATTGGGATGCATGGGGTTGACCTTTGGTTATGGGCCGGCGACTGATAAGGACGTTGCGATCCAATTGATTCGTCAAGCGGTCGATGCGGGCGTCACCCTCTTTGATACAGCGGAAGCCTATGGCGCGCTGAATCAAGAAATCGTCGGCGATGCGCTCGCTCCGGTTCGAGAACAGGTCATTATCGCGACTAAATTTGGGTTTAAAGAAGGCGATATTAAAAATGGTCTGGATAGTCACCCTGCAAGTATCCGTGTTGCAGTAGAGACTTCATTACAACTACTTAAGACCGATTATATCGATCTTCTCTATCAACATAGGGTCGATCCCAATGTACCCATTGAGGAAGTTGCGGGAACAGTGAAGGACCTCATTCAAGAGGGAAAAGTAAAGCATTTCGGTCTTTCAGAGGCCAGTGCAAGCACTATACGTCGGGCGCATGCCGTTCAGAAAGTGACCGCATTGCAGAGTGAATACTCGTTATGGTGGCGCGAGCCAGAAGATGAGATCTTGTCAACGCTGGAAGAGTTGGGCATTGGCTTTATTCCGTTTAGCCCGCTAGGAAAAGGTTTTTTAACTGGTGCCATTACTGAGACAACACAATTTGACCACACTGATTTCCGAAATTCAGTACCACGTTTGTCGCCAGAGGCGAGGAAAGCCAATCAGGCTGTCATTGATGTGTTAACGCACATTGCGGCAGTCAAGAAGGCAACGCCGGCGCAAATTGCGCTTGCATGGATACTGTCTCAAAAACCGTGGATTGTACCCATTCCAGGAACCACGAAATTACATCGCTTGCAAGAAAACATTGGTGCAACGGATGTGGTACTCAATCAGATTGATCTTGATGATATTGAGAAGCAGTTTGCGACCTTGGACATTCAAGGTAATCGCTATTCAGAAGCTAGCCAGAAATTGGTAAACCGATAACTCGAAGGGGAATGGATATGCGAAAACGTCTATTAGGTCAAAGCAAGCTTGAAGTTTCGGCCATCGGCCTTGGCTGCATGGGCATGACATCCGCTTATGGCCCCGCTGGTGACAAGCAGAAAATGATGTCGCTCATGCGCCACGCCGTCGATATGGGCGTTAATTTTTTTGATACGGCAGAGGCGTATGGTCCATTTGAGAATGAAAGTCTAGTTGGAGAAGCCTTAGCACCTGTTAGAGACAACGTTGTCATCGCAACGAAATTTGGCTTCGATATTGATCTCGACACTGGCGTTAGACGTGCAGGTGTTAACAGTCGGCCTGAACATATTAAAGCGGTTGCCGAAGCGGCACTCAAACGTTTGAAATCGGATCGTATTGATTTATTTTATCAGCATCGTGTTGATCCATCCGTACCGATTGAAGACGTTGCTGGTGCTGTAAAAGATCTCATTGCGCAAGGAAAAGTAAAGCACTTTGGTTTATCTGAAGCGAGTGCGCAGACAGTGCGTCGTGCGCATGCTGTTCAGCCAGTGACCGCATTGCAAAGTGAATATTCTTTATGGTGGCGTGGCCCCGAGACGGCGCTGTTGGCGACCTTGGAAGAGCTGGGAATTGGCTTCGTGAGTTTCAGTCCGCTTGGCGCAGGATTTTTGACCGGAAAAATCGATGAAAAAACAAAATTTGATCCTACCGATTTTAGAACGATGGTTCCGCGATTCTCGCCAGATGCAATGAAAGCTAATATGAGGTTGGTTGACCTGGTGTGCTCTATCGCCGCCCGAAAGCAAGTCACGCCTGCGCAAATTGCCCTTGCTTGGTTACTCGCTCAAAAACCGTGGATCGTACCCATTCCGGGAACAACGAAAATCGAAAGACTGGAAGAAAACTTAGGAGCGTTGGCTGTTGATTTTAGCAAAGCTGAACTGGATGAAATCGCTGTCGCAGCTTCTGACATTGCCGTACAAGGTGCCCGTCTGCCAGAAAGCGCGTTGAAGATGACTGGTCTGTAAGAGCGGATGAAGAAAGAAATGCAGGCTGCCTTTTGAAAAGAGGCGCGCATATTAATGTCGCTCGCAACATCATAAAACATATCAATATGAAAAACGTTCTTGTACTTGGTGCAAATGGTCAATTGGCTCGCAATACGATTCCATTTTTTTTGGCCCACAGCGATGTTCATTTAACGCTCTATCTGCGTCGGTCAAATCGCTTAAAAAATCCAAATCCTTCCAGAGTCACAATGGTTGAGGGAGACGTGCTCGATATACCGCATTTAACGTCAGCAGTGAAGGGACAAGATGTTGTGTATGCCAATCTCTCTGGTGCTTTAGAGTTGCAAGCTACATCGATCGTTAGCGCGATGAAAATGGCGGCAGTGGAGCGGTTGATCTTTATTAGTTCCATGGGAATCTATAGCGAAGTTCCGAGCGAGAAATATCGGAGTGTGCTCAACCCATATCGTGATTCTGCCGCAGTGATCGAGGCTTCCGATCTCGGCTATACCATTTTACGACCAGGGTGGTTTATTCACGATGATGAAATCAACTATCAGTTGACTCAAAAAGGAGAGCCATTCATTGGTCATGAAGTATCGCTGAACAGTCTCTCAGATCTCATCGTCAAACTTTGTTTGTCACCAACGATGGAATTGAAACAGAGCATCGGTGTGAGTCGTGGATAAGTCAATTTCTATCCTTTGAAATAGAAGGGATTAATGTAGTTCGCGGTCAATTCTCGTCAGTCATTTGAACAAAGTGAAAGAGTAAAGAAATGGAAATCAAACGCGTCGGTACTCAAGCATCAACAAAGGGGACCGCAGAATTTTTTACGGGCAATGTTCGCATTGACCCACTTTTTAATCTACCAGAGCCAGCACGTTCCATGGGGGCGGCAGTGACATTTGAACCAGGCGCGCGAACAGCATGGCACACGCATCCGTTGGGCCAAGTTCTGATCGTAACAGCAGGATGTGGTTGGACGCAGTGTTGGGGTGGCCCTGTCAAGGTGATTCGTGCTGGTGACGTAATTTGTTGTGATCCAAATCACAAACACTGGCATGGAGCGACAAAAGATACCGCGATGACGCATATCGCCATTGTTGAGAAGTTGAATGGTGTCGGCGTTGAATGGATGGAGCATGTGACTGACGAGCAGTATCTTTCCAGTGCAGAAGAAGAGTAGAACTAAAAAATAGTGGTCGGTTTGTTATTCAAGTAAACATTTTAAGAGAGCATAGGTATGAAAGACGTTATTGTAGTCATCGGTTCTGGATCAATTGGTATTGCGATTGCCCGTCGTGTCGGTGTGGGTAAGCATATTGTCTTGGCTGACTTACGAGAGGACAACGCTAAAGCCGCTGCCGTTGTACTAAATGATGCAGGATATCAGGTGAGCACAGCGATCGTTGATGTCACTATCCGCGAATCGGTCCATGCGCTGGTAGATGTCTCGTTGAGCTTCGGCAATGTAACAGGTGTCATCCATGCAGCTGGTGTGTCTCCAAGTCAGGCGAATCCCGCGACCATATTAAAAGTCGATTTATACGGTACTGCTTTGGTGCTCGAAGAGTTTGGCAACATCATCACAAGCGGTGGTTCTGGTGTTGTCATCGCATCGCAATCGGGACATCGTTTACCCGCACTCACTGCAGAGCAAGACAAATTGCTCGCTACTACGCCGGTGGATGAGCTACTTGCTTTGCCTATGCTGGCGGTTGATCACATCACAGATTCATTGCATGCTTATCAAGTCTCAAAACGGGGGAATTCATTGCGAGTAATGGCTGAGGCGGTACGCTGGGGTAAGCGAGGCGCTAGGGTTAATACGATTAGCCCTGGAATCATTATTACACCGCTTGCTAACGATGAGCTGACGGGTCCTCGTGGTGATGGCTACCGTCGAATGATGAAATTATGTCCTGCGCAACGTGCTGGAACTCCAGACGAGGTTGGTAATTTGGGTGCCTTATTAATGGGACCTGACGGCACATTTATTACGGGTAGCGATTTCTTGATGGATGGTGGTGTCACTGCGTCTTATTTTTATGGTGAACTTGCACCTAAGTAGGTAGTAACTAAGATGTAATGGAATAAGCTAAATATCATGCATTAGTGTGCAGCACCTTTTTAAAACTGGTGCTGAGCCATGCTTGATACAAAACGAATGCGATTTCCGTTAGAAATTATAGCCGTCTGTATTCGTTGGTATTCAGCTTACCCACTCAGCTACCGCCATTTCGAAGAAATGATGCAAGAACGTGGCGTCGTTGTCGACCATTCCTCCATCAACCGCTGGGCAATCCGGTTTCTGCCTCTGATCGAAAAAACATTCAGAAAATATCAACGCCCTGTTGGTAGCAGCTGGAGCATGGATGAAACCTATATCAAGATCAAAGGACAATGGAAATACTTGTATCGTGCCGTCGACAAAGAAGGACAAACCATCGATTTTCTTTTAACTGCTAAACGCGATAAAGCTGCTGCCATGCGCTTCTTCGACAAAGCTATGCTTCTCAATGGCTTGCCAGGAAAGGTTGCCATGGATAAGAGCGGTGCAAATAAAGCAGCAATCGATCAGATCATCGAAGACAAGGGACTGAGCGTTATTGTAAGGCAAGTAAAATATCTTAATAATATGGTTGAGCAAGATCATCGTGGGATCAAGCGTATGACACGTCCGATGCTTGGGTTCAAGTCCTTTCGTGCAGCCAGAACTATTTTGGCGGTAATTGAGCTTATGCATATGCTACGCAAAGGACAACTGAATCTGGTCGGATGTGAGAACATGTCATTTGCAGACCAGTTTTATGCATTGGCAGGCGTAGTCCGTCCAGCGATAATATAAAAAGTCGTAACGGCTTAAACTCGCGCGAGGAGGGTGTAAGAAATTTTGTGTAAACGGTCATTTTGCAGGAAACTGCTACTTTGCTAGGAGCAATGATGACCGAGAATCAAAAGCCTTTATCCAACGAACTGATAGACGCTCTACTGGGTGACTATA